>NZ_LFVW01000822.1:0-4081 GCF_001182915.1 Kitasatospora sp. MY 5-36 | reverse complement strand
CGTCGGCGGCCCCGGGCGCGCCGATCCGGCCGGTGAACCGGCCCGCGAGCAGGACCACCGCGACGGCGGTGGGCAGGGCGGCGGCGGCCCGGGCGAGGCCTCGGACCCGCAGGACCGCCTGGGCGTGAGCGCGCGCGATGTCGACTGCTGCCATACGGTGCGGCACCCCCTTCGGAGCCCTCGGGCGCCCGGCTTCGGGCCCTGAGCCGACTCGAAATGATCAGTTCCGACCGGGAAGCGGAGGCGTCCGATCCCCGGTAGTGCATGCTGCGTGGCGCTACTGACATTTTCGACGCCCCGGTCCGGGTGGGCGTTCCGGATCACCCCGGTTTCCACTCGTCCCGGTGACACTGCCCGGATTCCGGACGCCGGCGGCCGGTCCGGTGCGAAGCACCCGACGACCGCCCGGCCGGACGCCGTCCAGCATCCCCCCGTGGGAGCACCGCTACCCGGCGGCGACCCCGGCGCACGGGCCCCGCGCACCGCGATCCAGCGCACCATAAGGCCGCACAGCCGGTTGCGTCAGCCGGATGCGGGTGCTGTCACCCGATGGGCTGGAATCCGTCGGCCGAACGGTGAGTCCGCCCCGGTGGCCCCTCCAGCCCCGAAACGCCCGGGGCACTGCGCCCATGGGGGTTGACCGGCCAGCTCGGTTGTTCGAGCTTCGCTCGCCCCTGCCGGCGGTCCCCCGCCGCGGGCCCGAGCGGGGCCGTCACACGCCGCGGCCCCCGTGCGAGCGGTTCGCACGGGGGCCGCGGTCGGCACGGGCACGGGTGGCCTCAGGCGGTGGCCGCCTTCAGCGCGATGTCGGTGCGGTGCTGGCCGCCCTTGAGGGAGATCCGGTCCACCGCGGCGTACGCGCGCTCGCGCGCCTCGGCCAGGTCGGCGCCGGTCGCGGTGACCGACAGCACGCGGCCGCCGGCGCTCAGCACCTGGCCGTCCTCGCCCGCCGTCGTCCCGGCGTGCAGCACGAACGCGGTGCCGTCCGCCTCGGCCTCGGCCAGGCCGTCGATCGGGTCGCCGGTGCGCGGGGCGGCCGGGTAGCCCTCGGAGGCGACGACCACGGTGACGGCCGCGCCCTCGTCCCAGCGCAGCGGCTCCAGCTGGTCCAGGGTGCCGTTGGCGGAGGCCAGCAGCACGCCCGCCAGCGGGGTGCGCAGCCGGGCCAGCACGACCTGGGTCTCCGGGTCGCCGAAGCGGGCGTTGAACTCGATCACCCGGGTGCCGCGCGAGGTGAGCGCCAGGCCCGCGTACAGCAGGCCGGAGAACTCGGTGCCGCGGCGGCGCAGCTCGTCCACGGTCGGCTGGAGGACGGTCTCCAGGACCTCCTCGACCAGCCCGGCGGGCGCCCACGGCAGCGGCGAGTAGGCGCCCATGCCGCCGGTGTTGGGGCCCTCGTCGCCGTCCAGCGCGCGCTTGAAGTCCTGGGCGGGCTGGAGCGGGACGACGGTGGTGCCGTCGGTGATCGCGAACAGCGAGACCTCGGGGCCGTCCAGGTACTCCTCGATGACCACGCGCTCGCAGGCGGCGGCGTGCGCCAGCGCCTCCGCGCGGTCGGAGGTGACCACGACGCCCTTGCCGGCGGCCAGGCCGTCGTCCTTCACCACGTACGGGGCGCCGAAGGCGTCCAGCGCCTCGGCCGCCTCGGCGGCGGTGGTGCAGACGTAGGAGCGGGCGGTGGGCACGCCGGCCGCGGCCATCACGTCCTTGGCGAAGGCCTTCGAGCCCTCCAGTCGGGCGGCCGCCGCGGACGGGCCGAACACCGGGACGCCGGCCGCGCGCACGGCGTCCGCGACGCCGGCCACCAGCGGGGCCTCCGGCCCGACCACCACCAGGGCGGCGCCGAGCCGGCCGGCCAGCGCGGCGACCTGCGCACCGTCCAGCTGGTCGACCGGGTGGACCGTCGCGACCTGCGCGATCCCGGCGTTGCCCGGGGCACAGTGCAGTTCGGACACAGCGGGATCTTGGGACAGAGAGCGGCACAGGGCGTGTTCGCGGGCGCCGCCGCCGATGACGAGGACCTTCACGCCTGGCAGCGTAGTCGGTGGCCTGTTCCGGCCGCTCTCCGGTCCCGTCGGATCCTCCAGGCGGAACGCTCCGTACGCCGAGCACACTGGAGGATCGTCCAAGCCCGACCGGGCCGATTCGGCGACGGGTGCCCGGGTCACGACGGCGGGTCACCGGACCCTCGCTCGGACGGGTGAAATCTCGCCGACCCCCGCAACCCGCCCACCTCGGGTTCCGTTGGCCGAAACCGGTAACGATCAGCGGAGAAGCGCCCCCACGGTCAGCCATTTGGCGGTAAGAAGTGCTGTTGGAGAACCACCGGCGGACACCACGTCAGCCGTTGCGCCGACAGACCCAGCAGTCCGCCCGCCACAGGGAGCCCCACAGGTGAGCCAGCCGGAAATGCAGCCCGAGGAGAGTGCCTGGGGCAAGGAGATCGGCGAGGAGGACCCGCCCGCCGCCGCCGTCGTCCGACGGGCCTCCACCCGACGCCGGGACGATCTGAGCACCCGACAGTTCCCGCTCGGGGACTGGGGCGAGCCCGCCGAACGGCTGGAGGAGCTCTACCGCTGGTCCGAGGAGCGGGCGGTCGAGGCCATCGAGTGGTACCGCCGGGACCGGATCTGGAAGCGCCGCTGGGCGCGCCTGCTGCGGTTCGGCGCGGCCGGCTTCGCGGTGGGCGGGGTGACCGCCCCGCTGGTCGACCTGGCCGGCGCCTTCGCCAACGGCACCGGCTGGGGCTACGTCGGCTTCGCGCTCTCCGCCGGCTGCCTGGCCGCCGACCGGGTCTTCGGCCTCACCTCCGGCTGGATGCGGGACGTCTCCACCGGACAGGCGCTGCAACGCCGCCTGGAGGCCTTCCAGTTCGACTGGGCGTCGGAGTGCGTGCGCGAGGTGCTCGGCCCGACCGAGGGCACCGCGGGCGAGGCCGCCGAGCGCTGCCTGGGCGTGCTGCGCCGGTTCTGCGAGGACGTCTCCGACATGGTCCGCTCCGAGACCTCGGAGTGGATGCTGGAGTTCCGCGCCTCGATGACCCAGCTGCCCACCCAGTCCGGCGGGGCCTGGGGCGGGCGCAGCGAGCCCGGGGTGGGCGCCCAGGTGCGGGTGCTGCCGCCGCCGGGCACCCGGCCCACCATGCCGCGTCAGCGGCCGCCGGAGGGGCCGCTGCGCTAGCGGTCGGGGCCGGGAGCCGGATCGCGACTCAGGGCTCAGGGCTCAGGGCTCAGGGCTCAGGGCTCAGGCGAAGACGATCATCGAGCCCTGGGCGACGCTCCTGGTCGCCGCCGCGTACAACCCCGACCAGGCGTGCCGCTCCCGGGCGAAGGGGTGGACGTCGTCGATCGGCGGCCCGAACGGCTGCTCCAGGCCGGTCGGGCCGAGCGGCCGGGTCGGGTCCGGCGGGTTGAGCGGGTCGATGCCCAGCGCCGGTGCGACGGCCTGGAGTTCGCGCAGCAGCCCGTGGCTGGAGCCGAGCGGGCCGCCGGAGGCGAGCAGCGTCTCGTCCACCAGCGGCACCGCGAACTCGACCGGCACGTACGCGCCGGCGTGGTCGAAGTGCCAGACCAGGTGCGACTGTTCGGCGCCGCTCTCGAACATCTCCAGCAGCTGCTCGTAGTCGCCGCCGAGCGTGTCGACCGGG
Source organism: Kitasatospora sp. MY 5-36 (assembly GCF_001182915.1). Taxonomy (NCBI): domain Bacteria; kingdom Bacillati; phylum Actinomycetota; class Actinomycetes; order Kitasatosporales; family Streptomycetaceae; genus Kitasatospora; species Kitasatospora sp. MY 5-36. Next base: position 435 of record NZ_LFVW01000822.1, on the reverse strand, counting down.
GTGATGTCCAGTCCGGTGAGGCCCAACAGATAGGCGCGGCGCAGGAAGTGCAGCGAGTCGTAGTCGAAGGCGGCTATCGGCTCGACCGCACCGCTGATGCCCGGGACGAACTGGTAGACCGGCACCTCGGGCAGCCCGCGCGAGGCCAGCACCGCGTTGTAGAGCGCGAGGTCGTCCCGGAAGGGGTTGTCGGGACTGTGGCTCAGCACGTCCACCAGCGGGACGAGCCAGAGGTCGCAGGCCATGGCCGGCAGTTCCTCTCCGGAGGCGGGGATCGCCCGCGGAGACGGGGCGACGACGGGGGCTTGGGTCGGTACCCGGACGGCCCGTTGGCGGGGCGCCCGGTCCGACGCCCGCCCACCCTACCGGCCCGGCGCGGCGTGCGGGTCGGACCGCCCCCGCGGGGCCTCCGGGGGCGGCTCGGGCAGCCGCCGG
>NZ_LFVW01000821.1:0-4095 GCF_001182915.1 Kitasatospora sp. MY 5-36 | reverse complement strand
CCCACCGCCCCGGTCTCGCTCGCGCCGTCCCCGACGGCCGCGCCGACCCCGGCGGCGCGGACCGGTCCGCTGAGCGCCGAGGCCCGCTTCGGCTGGCTGCCGTCGTGGCTGGCCCGGCCGGCCGTCGGCTACGCGAACAGCGACAGCCGTTCCGTCACCACCGCGGCCACCACCACCGCCGTCCTCAACGCGACCCCCGCCCTGAAGCTGGAGCTGCTGCGCGGCCCCGGCGAGTCCCCCGCCCCCGGACAGCACACGGCCCCCGCGCCCCCGGTCGCCGGCCGGGAGGCCCAGTGGCTGCTCACCGACGCGTCGGGATCCCTGGGCGGGCTGCGCTGGCTGACCGCCTCCGGCCGCTGGGCCCAGCTGACCGCCACCCTGTGGTTGGACGCGAAGGTCCAGGACGACCTGCTCCGGGTCGCGGCCGGCGCCGAGTTCGGCAGTCGGGACGTCCCGTTCCCGGTGCGCCCGACCGGCCTGCCCGCCGACCTCGGGCTGCGGAACGCCGAGGTCCACCGGCCCACCAGGGACTCCGAGCCCCCGTGGAGCGCCATCCTGTCGTACACCGTCGGCGACAAGTGGCTGAGCGTCACGGTCCAGCCGGACGGCTTCGGGAAGTTCGCGGACGGCCGGCCGAACGGCGGCACCCCGGTGTGCCGGGTCGAGAAGGGCGTCCAGCTCTGCGCCAACGGCACCGCGGCGGGGCTCCCGGCCGTCCAGGGGGCCGGCGGACTGGCGGGTCTGCTCGAGCGGTTCGAGGTGCTCGGCGCGGACGAGGCCTCCTGGACCCGCTGAACCGCCCCGGCGGAACGCCGACGGCCGGCGCCCCCGGAGGGGAGGGCGCCGGCCGTCGGATCCGCTGATCGGTCAGTAGCGGTACTGCTCCGACTTGAACGGGCCCTCGACCGGGACGCCGATGTAGTCGGCCTGCTCCTGGCTCAGGGTGGTCAGCTTCACGCCCAGCGCGTCGAGGTGCAGGCGGGCGACCTTCTCGTCCAGGTGCTTCGGCAGCACGTAGACGCCGATCGGGTACTGCTCGGTCTTCGTGAACAGCTCGATCTGGGCGATCGTCTGGTTGGCGAAGGAGTTGGACATCACGAAGGACGGGTGGCCGGTCGCGTTGCCCAGGTTCAGCAGGCGGCCCTCGGAGAGGACGATGATGGTGCGGCCGTCGGCCTTGCGCCACTCGTGGACCTGCGGCTTGACCTCGGTCTTCACGACGCCGTCGAGCTTGGCCAGGCCGGCCATGTCGATCTCGTTGTCGAAGTGGCCGATGTTGCCGACGATGGCCTGGTGCTTCATCCGGGCCATGTGCGAGGCCATGATGATGTCCTTGTTGCCGGTCGTGGTGATGAAGATGTCGGCGATCTCCACGACCTCCTCCAGGGTGGTGACCTGGTAGCCGTCCATCGCCGCCTGCAGCGCGCAGATCGGGTCGATCTCGGTGACGATCACGCGGGCGCCCTGGCCGCGCAGCGACTCGGCGCAGCCCTTGCCGACGTCGCCGTAGCCGCAGACGACCGCGACCTTGCCGCCGATCAGGACGTCGGTGGCGCGGTTGATGCCGTCGATCAGCGAGTGGCGGCAGCCGTACTTGTTGTCGAACTTCGACTTGGTGACCGAGTCGTTGACGTTGATGGCCGGGAACAGCAGCTGGCCGTCACGGTGCATCTCGTACAGGCGGTGGACACCGGTGGTGGTCTCCTCGGTCACGCCCTTGATCGTGGAGGCGACCTCGGTCCACTTGTTCGGGGTGTCCTTGAGGGTGCGGTTGAGCAGCTCCAGGATGATCCGGAACTCGTCGTTGTCCGCGGTGGACGGGTCCGGCGCGACGCCGGCCTTCTCGAACTCGACGCCCTTGTGGATCAGCAGGGTGGCGTCGCCGCCGTCGTCCAGGATCATGTTCGGGGTCTTGCCGTCAGGCCAGGTCAGGGCCTGCTCGGTGCACCACCAGTACTCCTCCAGGGTCTCGCCCTTCCAGGCGAAGACCGGCACGCCCTGCGGGTTCTCCGGGGTGCCCTCCGGGCCGACGGCGATGGCGGCGGCCGCGTGGTCCTGGGTGGAGAAGATGTTGCAGGAGCACCAGCGGACCTCGGCACCGAGCGCCGTCAGGGTCTCGATCAGCACGGCGGTCTGGATGGTCATGTGCAGCGAGCCGGTGATGCGGGCGCCGGCCAGCGGCTGCGCCTCGGCGTACTCGGCGCGGATCGCCATCAGACCGGGCATCTCGTGCTCGGCCAGCTGGATCTCCTTGCGGCCGAACGGCGCCAGGGAAAGGTCGGCGACCTTAAAGTCACCGGTGATGTCGGTCGACATGCGTCTGCTCCTCGCTGATGGGGGTGGGGCCATAGGTCCGGGCGTGCGTCGCGTGCGTCAGGCCGTACGGGTGCACGGCCACGCCGGGACCGCCGGGTCCGTGGTGGTGGACCGGCTTCCCGTTGCGCAGCACAAACCGTCGGAGGACCTCTCTCCCTCGACCGGCGCGCGCCCCGCGGGGTGCGGACCGCCGATCGACCGCCATCAGCAGCGACGTTCTGGCTCTGGTGACGAATCTACACCGATGGCCCCGCCGGCCGTCCGCCGATGACCGATTTCGGCCCCCGGTCCGACCCGCTCTCAAGCCGGGCCCCAGGACGGGCCGGTGTGCGGGGCAGGTCGGTGCGCGGGAGGGGTCAGTGCGCGCCGCCCGGGCCGGGGCCGCCGGGCGTGGCGGCCGGGTCGTCGCCCGCCGCGGCCTTCTCGGCGCTGTACACGTCGGGCTCCAGGTAGATCGCCCGGGCGATCGGGACCACCGCGCGGACCCGCGACTCGGCGGCGTCGATCGCCTCCGCGACCCGGGCGGCGCTGTCCTCCGCGTTGACGGCGATCTTGGCCGCGACCAGCAGCTCCTCCGGGCCGAGGTGCAGGGTGCGCATGTGGATCACCCGGGTGACCGCCTCGCCGTCCACCAGCGCCTCCCGGATCCGGCGCACCGAGTCCTTGTCGGCCGACTCGCCGAGCAGCAGCGACTTGGTCTCCAGGGCGAGCACCACGGCGATCACCACCAGCAGGAGGCCGATGCACAGGGTGCCGATGCCGTCCCAGACGCCGTCGCCGGTGATCACGGTGAGCCCGACGCCGAACAGCGCGAGCACCAGCCCGATCAGCGCGCCGGTGTCCTCCAGCAGCACCACCGGCAGCTCCGGCGCCTTGGCGGTGCGGATGAACTGGGTCCAGCTCTGCTTGCCCTTGGCCTTCTCCGACTCCCGCATCGCGGTCAGGAAGGACCAGCCCTCCATGCCGATGGCGAAGACCAGCACGCCGACCGCCCAGCCCCAGGAGTCCAGCGCCTCCGGGTGGCTGATCTTGTGCCAGCCCTCGTAGACCGCGAACAGGCCGCCGACGCTGAACAGCACGATGGCCACCAGGAAGCCGTACACGTAGCGCTCGCGGCCGTACCCGAAGGGGTGCTCCTCGTCGGCCGCCCGGCGCGCCCGCTTGCCGCCGATCAGCAGCAGTACCTGGTTGCCGGAGTCGGCCACCGAGTGCACGCCCTCGGCCAGCATCGAGGAGGAGCCGGTGAAGCCGAAGGCGGTGAACTTGGCCACGGCGATCGCCAGGTTCGCGGACAGCGCCGCGATCAGTGCCTTGGTACCGCCTTCGGTGCTCATGCTTCCAGGTCCTCACGGGTCGGTCGGCGTCGTCGAGCGCTTACCGTACCGGCCCCGGGGGCCCGATCGGCCGACCGTCTCAGGACTGCGCGGCGGCGAGCCCCAGGTAGACGGCGGCGAAGTCGGTCAGCGCGACCAGGTCGGCCAGCGCGTGCAGCGCGTCCGGCCGGGTGCTCGCGTACTCGGTCAGCCGGACGTCGTGCGCGGCGGCCAGCCGGTGCGCCCGGGAGACGCCGAAGCTGCGCGGCCCGGCGTCCTCCTCCGGCACCTCGGCCGGGCCGTCCTGCTCGTCCGGCGCCGCCGGGCCGGCCGCGCCGGGGGCGTGCCGCAGCAGCAGGACCTGGAGGTGCAGCGGGTCCGGCTCCTCGACCCGGTCGCGGAAGAAGTCGTCCGGATCGGCGCCCGCGCCCAACTGCCCGGTGAACATGCCGCGGTGGGCGGTGAG
>NZ_LFVW01000820.1:0-4116 GCF_001182915.1 Kitasatospora sp. MY 5-36 | reverse complement strand
GCCCAGCCGGCGGAGCACCCCGAGGACGAAGCGGCTCGGCTTCGAGGAGCTGATGTACGCGCCGCTGCGCCTGGCCGACGCCCTCGCCGAGCGGCTCGGCGGCGACCGCGTCCGGTTCTCCACCACCACCCGCTCGCCCGTCCTGGCGGTGGACGACCCCGGCTACGCCATCCGCACCCGGCTCGCCTTCCCCGCCCACGACGACCCGCGGGACGGCGGCTCGTCCGAGCGCTACGCGTACAACGTCGCCCCCGGCAGCGACCCGGCGCGGCGCTTCGACGCCGTGGTGCTGGTGGTGGACGACGTGGCCGACACCCCGGCGCTGCACGAGGGCGAGCACGCGCTGCTCGGCCAGCTGCGGCGGGTGACCGACCGGGTGGTGCTCGCCGTGCTGCCCTCGCACCGGCCGGTGCCCGTCGTGCCCGCTCCGCTCGCCGCGCCCTCGTCGCTGCCCGGGCCCCTGTCGCCGCCCGGGTCTTCGAAGCTGCCCGGTTCTTCGGAGTTGCCCGCGCCCCTGTACGGGCCGGCGTTCTCCTCGTACCCGGCCGAGGAGGTGGCCTGGCTGCTCAAGGACCTCTCCGGGGTCGCGCTCGAAGCCCCCACCGAGGAGCGCGAGGAGGCCGTCCAGAACGGTGGCGCCCACTACGCCGAATCGCTGCCGGTCGAGTACCAGCCCAGCCCCGAGTACCAGGAGCTGTTCCACCAGGCGCTGCGCGGCTCCGCCGGCCGGATCGCGCTCGCCGTCGGCACCGTCGCCGAGACGCTGCTGCGCGAGCGCGGCCCCGGGCTGGTGCTGGCCTCGCTGGCCCGGGCCGGCACGCCCGTCGGCATCCTGGTCCGCCGCTGGCTGGCCTTCGCCCACGGCCTGTCGGTGCCGCACTACGCGGTCTCGATCGTGCGCGGCCGCGGCATCGACCCGGTCGCACTGCGGTACCTGGCGGCCCACCACCGGGCGCGGGACGTGGTGTTCGTGGACGGCTGGACGGGCAAGGGCGCGATCACCCGCGAACTGGCCGACGCGCTGGCCGGCACCGGCTTCGACCCGGACCTCGCGGTGCTCGCCGACCCGGGCCGCTGCGTGCGGACGTACGGCACCAGGGACGACTTCCTGATCCCGTCCGCCTGCCTCAACTCCACGGTCTCCGGGCTGGTTTCGCGCACCGTGCTGCGCGCCGGGCTGATCGGGCCGGACGACTTCCACGGGGCCAAGCACTACGCCGAGCTGGCCGGGAACGACGTCTCGGCGCTCTTCCTGGACGCGGTGGCCGCCCGCTTCGGCGAGGTCCGCGCCGCGGCGGTCGAGGGCGCCGACCGGCTCGCCGCCGACCCGCACCGGGAGCCCGACCGGGCCGGCTGGGCCGCCGTCGAGCGGATCAGCGCCGAGTACGGCATCGACAACGTCAACCTGGTCAAGCCCGGGGTCGGCGAGACCACCCGGGTGCTGCTGCGCCGCGTCCCCTGGCGGATCCTCGCCCGGCGCGGCGCCGGGGCGGACCTCGACCACGTCCGGCTGCTCGCCGCCCAGCGCGGCGTCGAGGTCGAGGAGGTGGACGGCCTGCCGTACACCTGCGTCGGCCTGATCCACCCCCGCTACAGCCGCGGGGCGACCGGGGGAGACGGGCGCGCGGTGGCCGACGGGGGCACCGTGACCGAGACGACGGGGAGGGAATCCTGATGGGTGTCCTGGTGGCCAGCGACCTCGACCGGACGCTGATCTACTCCGAGCGGGCCATGGCCCTGGCCGGGCCCGACCGGCTGGCGCCGAGGCTGCTCTGCGTCGAGGTGTACCAGGGGCGGCCGCTGTCCTTCATGACCGAGCGGGCCGCCGGGCTGCTCGCCGAACTCGCCCGGGAGGCCTGCTTCGTCCCGGCCACCACCCGCACGCCGGAGCAGTACGGGCGGGTCAACCTGCCCGGCCCGACGCCGGACTGGGTCCCCGCGTACGCGATCTGCGCCAACGGCGGGCAGCTGCTGGTGGACGGCGTGCCGGACGGTGACTGGCGGGCCGAGATCACCGCGCGGATAGCCGCCGGCTCGGCCCCGCTGGAGGAGGTCGTCCGGCGGCTCGCCCTGTGCGCCGACCCGGAGTGGACGCACAAGCGACGGGTCGCCGACGAGCTGTTCGCCTACCTGGTGGTCGAGCGCGCCGCGCTGCCGGAGGGCTGGCTGGCGGAGCTGACCGGCTGGTGCGCCGAGCGCGGCTGGACGGTCTCCCTGCAGGGCCGCAAGGTGTACGCGGTGCCCGCGCCGCTCACCAAGAGCGCCGCGCTGGCCGAGGTCGTCCGGCGCGGCGGCGCGGACACCGTGCTGGCGGCCGGGGACTCGCTGCTCGACGCCGACCTGCTGCTCGCGGCGGACGCGGGCTGGCGCCCGGGGCACGGCGAACTCGCGGACAGCGGCTGGACGGCCCCCGGCGTCACCGCCCTGACGGAGGTGGGGGTGACGGCGGGGGAGGAGATCGTCCGGCGGTTCCTGGCGGGGGCGTCGGCCCTGCCGGTCGGGGGCTGACCCCCGGGTCCGGGTTCGGGTCCGGGTTCGGCTGCGGGTGGGTCAGCCGCAGCAGCCGCCGCCGCAGCAACCGCCCCCGCCCCCGGCGGGGGCCTGCGGGGCGGCGGCCGCGCCGCCCGTGACGGCGACGGTGGACAGCAGCTTCACGGTGTCCTGGTGGCCCTGCGGGCAGACGGCGGGGTCGTTGGCCTGGGCCATCGGGCGGCGGAGCTCGAAGGTGGCGCCGCAGGAGCGGCAGCGGAAGTCGTAGCGAGGCATACCGGCAGGGTACCGAGCGGGGTCCCCGCCGGCAGCCCGCTTCGGGTGCTTCCAGGGCCTCCGGGTGCTTCGGTGCTACCGATGCCTTGGCGCTCCCGGTGCTACCGGTGGCCGCCGAGGTCCCCGCGGATCAGCTCGATCACCCGTGCCGCCGTGTCCCGCACCGCCGCGAGCTCGGTCAGGAAGTGCCAGTAGTCGGGGTGCCGGCCGGCCGCCTCCAGCGTGGCCACGGCGCGGTCCAGCCGGGCCACCGCCTCGTCCAGCGGGGCGGCGTGCCGCGGGTCCGGCGCGCTGCGCCCGGCCATCGCCAGCCGCTGCGCGTCCCGGATGGCGAAGCGGGCGCGCTCGATCTCCCGGTTGGGGTCGTGCTGCACCTCGTTCAGCTGCCGCAGCCGGTCGTTCGCCGCGAGCACCGAGCCGTCGGCGGTCTCCAGCAGCGCGCGGACCGTCCCGATCGCGGCGGTGGCGTCGGCCCAGCGCTGCTCGTCCCGGGCCCGGGCGGCCTCGGCGAGCTTGCGCTCGGCGGCCCGCCCGGCCTCCGCGACCTGGTCCGGCACCCGCTGGAGGTCCTGCCAGCAGGAGGTGCTGAACCGGCGGCGCAGCTCGCTCAGGGCGGGCTCGACCGTCTCGGCCTTGGTCTCCAGCGCCTGGATGCGGGTCCGCAGGCTCGCCACCCGCCGGTCGATCTCCCGCGCCCGCTCCGGCAGTTGTCCGGCGTCGGCGGCGATCGCCTCGGCGCGCTGCTTCACGTCCTCCGCGCGCCGCAGGGTGTCCGCGACCCCGTGCCGGGCCGGGCCCTCGTTCAGCCGGCCGAGCTCGGGCGCCAGTTCGGCGAGCCGGGCCGCCAGGTCGTCCGCCCGCAGGCCGGCGCCGCGCGCCCCGTCCAGCGCGGTGGTGGCCGCGAGCAGCGCGCGCTTGGCCTGCTCGACCGCCGGGGTGACCCGCATCAGCTGCTGCTCGGCGTGCTCGACGGTCGGCTGCAGGCGGCGCAGGAAGTCGTTCAGCTCCGCGCGGGCCGAGCCGAGCTGGCTCTTCACGTCCTCCAGCCGGCGCCTGGCCTGCGCGGCCGTGCCGGCGTCCAGGGTCTCGCTGTCCAGGTTGTGGGCGTCGAGCGCGGCGAGGTAGTTCACGGTGACCTGCTCGACCCGGCCGGAGATCGCCGCCAGGTCGGCCAGCGCACGCTGCGCCGCCGGGCCCTCCTCGGCCGCGCGGACGGTCTCCACCGCGAGCTGCACCTCGCGCTGGGTCTCCTCCAGCTCGTAGAACGCCTCCTGGGCCGCCGCCCGGGCCTCCCGGGCCTGCGCCCGTCCGCCCTCGCCGCCGCCGCGCCGGCCCCACCAGCCGCCGGTT
>NZ_LFVW01000819.1:0-4125 GCF_001182915.1 Kitasatospora sp. MY 5-36 | reverse complement strand
GGTGTCGAGGGTCCGGAGCGGGCGGATCCGCCGACCGGTGTCGGTCATGGTTCTCCTTGCGCCGGTCGTACGGCCGCCGGGGCGCGGGCGTGCGGGTGCGCCGCCGGGCACGGCGTGCGGGCGGGGGGACGGGGGAGGGGGACGGGGCTGGGCGTGGCACCGCGGGCCGGGAACGGCGGCCGTGCGGGGACGGACGGGGCCGTCCGGGGGCGGCCCGTGGGGAGGGAGAGGCGTGCCGGCCGGAAAACCGACGAGGGCCGAGCGTACGACTCAACTTCCTTGTCCGGAAGGGGTGCAGATGTCTTTGGCGGAGCCCTGTCAGTACCGCACGGGCCGTCCGGGCGTGTCAACGGCGGACGGGACCGGCCGGCGGGCGCCCACCGCGCGTGCCGGGGCGGGCACCAGCGGGCACGGGAGGCCACCGGTGGGCACCGGTGGACACCGGCGGGTGCGGGCGGAGACCGGCCGTCCGGGGTCGCGCCGGAGCGCGGAGGGCCCGCGAACCGGGGCAGACGGCCCGTTCCCCGGATTGGGCTACCCTTGAGGGTCACCCCTCCCGTGCCGACTCGCGGCACCGAATCACGTCGTAAGGGTTCCTAGTACATGACTGTCGAATCGGTCTTCCCACGCCTGGAGGCCCTCCTCCCGCACGTCCAGAAGCCGATCCAGTACGTCGGCGGCGAGCTGAACTCGACCGTCAAGGACTGGGACGCCTGCGACGTCCGCTGGGCGCTGATGTACCCCGACGCCTACGAGGTCGGGCTGCCCAACCAGGGCGTCATGATCCTCTACGAGGTGCTGAACGAGCGTGAGGGTGTGCTCGCCGAGCGCACCTACAGCGTCTGGCCGGACCTCGAGGCGCTGATGCGCGAGCACGACGTCCCGCAGTTCACCGTGGACGCCCACCGCCCGGTGAAGGCCTTCGACGTGTTCGGCCTGTCGTTCTCCACCGAGCTCGGCTACACGAACATGCTGACCGCGCTCGACCTGGCCGGCATCCCGCTGGAGGCCAAGGACCGCACCATCGACGACCCGATCGTCCTGGCCGGCGGCCACGCGGCCTTCAACCCGGAGCCGATCGCGGACTTCATCGACTGCGCCGTGGTCGGCGACGGCGAGCAGGCCGTCCTCGACATCACGGAGATCATCCGCGCCTGGAAGGCCGAGGGCCGCCCGGGCGGCCGGGACGAGCTGCTGCTGCGCCTGGCCCGCACCGGCGGGGTCTACGTCCCCAAGTTCTACGACGTGGAGTACCTGGCCGACGGCCGGATCGGCCGCGTCGTGCCGAACGCCCCCGGCGTACCGTGGCGGGTGGCCAAGCACACCGTGATGGACCTCGACGAGTGGCCGTACCCGAAGCAGCCGCTGGTCCCGCTCGCCGAGACGGTGCACGAGCGGATGTCCGTGGAGATCTTCCGCGGCTGCACCCGCGGCTGCCGCTTCTGCCAGGCCGGCATGATCACGCGCCCCGTGCGGGAGCGAAGCATCACCGGTATCGGCGAGATGGTGGAGCGCGGGCTCAAGGCGACCGGCTTCGAGGAGGTCGGCCTGCTGTCGCTGTCCAGCGCCGACCACACCGAGATCGGCGACATCGCCAAGGGCCTGGCGGACCGCTACACCGAGGACAAGATCGGCCTGTCGCTGCCGTCCACCCGCGTCGACGCCTTCAACATCGACCTCGCCAACGAGCTGTCCCGCAACGGGCGCCGCTCGGGCCTCACCTTCGCCCCCGAGGGCGGCAGCGAGCGCATGCGCAAGGTCATCAACAAGATGGTGTCGGAGGAGGACCTGATCCGCACCGTCGCCACCGCGTACGGCAACGGCTGGCGCCAGGTGAAGCTGTACTTCATGTGCGGCCTGCCCACCGAGACCGACGAGGACGTGCTCCAGATCGGCGAGATGGCGAAGAACGTCATCCAGAAGGGCCGCGAGGTCACCGGCCAGAACGACATCCGCTGCACCGTCTCCATCGGCGGGTTCGTGCCCAAGCCGCACACCCCGTTCCAGTGGGCCCCGCAGCTGTCCGCCGAGGCCACCGACGCCCGCCTGGCCAAGCTGCGCGACTCCATCCGCGGCGACCGCAAGTACGGCAAGAACATCGGCTACCGCTACCACGACGGCAAGCCGGGCATCGTCGAGGGCCTGCTCTCCCGCGGCGACCGCCGGGTCGGCGCGATCATCCGCGAGGTCTACGAGGACGGCGGCCGCTTCGACGGCTGGCGCGAGTACTTCTCCTACGACCGCTGGATGGCCTGCGCCGAGAAGGGCCTGGCCGGCACCGGCGTCGACGTCGACTGGTACACCACCCGCGAGCGCACCTACGAGGAGGTGCTGCCCTGGGACCACCTGGACAGCGGCCTCGACAAGGACTGGCTCTGGGAGGACTGGCAGGACGCCCTGGAGGAGGTCGAGGTCGACGACTGCCGCTGGACCCCGTGCTTCGACTGCGGCGTGTGCCCGCAGATGGACACCCAGATCCAGATCGGCCCCACCGGCAAGAAGATGCTCCCCCTGACGGTCGTCAACAAGTAGCGCACGTCACACCCGCGACCCCCGGCCGGACGGATTCGGCCGGGGGTCGCGGCGTGCCGGGGAGCGGCGGCTGACCAGGGGCGGAGCGAGGGGGGTGGCGGGGCGCGTACCCTTTGAGGTGACAGAGTCCGGACAGTGGCGGGAAGACGCCACGCCGGACGGGGACAACTGACTAAGGACTGAGCGACCCTGGCACGCCGTACGCCCGACGGTCCGCCGCCCGCGCCGACGGTGCAGCGGATTCGTCTCCGCTACACCAAGCGCGGCCGGCTCCGCTTCACCAGCCACCGCGACTTCCAGCGCGCCTTCGAGCGCGCCCTGCGCCGGTCCGCCGTTCCGATGGCCTATTCGGCCGGCTTCACCCCGCACCCGAAGGTCTCCTACGCGAACGCGGCCCCGACCGGGGTGGCGAGCGAGGCGGAGTACCTGGAGATCGGCCTGGCCGCTGTCCGCGACCCCGAGCAGCTGCGGGCGCAGCTGGACGAGTCGCTGCCGACGGGCCTGGACGTGATCGACGCGGTCGAGGTGCGGACGCCGAACTTCGTGGAGCGCCTGGAGGCCTCCGAGTGGCTGCTCCGGCTGGACGGTGTCGAGCCCGACGCGGCCGCCGACGCGGTCGCGCGCTTCCTCGCCGCCGAGCGGGTCGAGGTCGAGCGCCGCACCAAGAACGGCCTGCGGGTCTTCGACGCGCGGGGCGCGGTGGCGGCGCTGGAAGCCGTCCCGGCCCAGGTCGAGGCCGGTGCGGACGCCGGGGCCGGAACCGACCGCGATGTTCGGACCGGCCGTCCCTGTGCGATACTGCGCCTGGTAGTACGACACGCCACACCAGCCGTACGACCCGACGACGTATTGTCCGGTCTCCGTGTGACGGCCGACCTGGCGCCGCCGGTCCCCGCAGAGGTGACCAGGCTGGCGCAGGGGCCGCTCGACGAGGAGTCCGGCACGGTGACCGACCCGCTGGCGCTCGACCGCGCAGCGGCCCCGGTCGGCTCGGAGCCGGCAGCAGGGCCGCACGCTACCGCGTCCGCCTAGCGGGGGGAGGCCGGGCCCAGTGCCTCACTGGGCCCGACGGTCCTCCAGGGTTCCCGCGGCTCCCCAGGGGAGCGAGCGTCGTCGCAGCGCAGGCCTGCCAACCGGGGCCTGCCGACCAGGAAGGTCGGCCGGTCCGGGACCCCGTCCGGGAGCCACCCGGGGTTGGGGGACGGCGCAGCTTGGGAAAACCTCAGAAGACTGGTCAGACCAGAAGACTTTCGACACCCCGCCGTGTGCGGGGCGCCGAGCGAGACTACGAGCCCCTGTGCGGCCTCGCGTCCGCGCGGCGGCACCGTTCCAAGGGTCCGGTCCAGGCATCGTCGTGATGCCGGCCGCCCAGCGGTGCCGTGCCGTGCCCGGATGCGGAGCCCGGGGGCCTGACGGGAGATCCACCCGCATGCTCGATAACACCGATCCGCAGCAGACTGCGGCCACGGAACAGAACGAAACCGCCGCGACCGGTGGTGAGGGCGCGTCCGCCGCGCCGCCGCGCCGTCGCCGCCGCGCGGTGTCCCGCCCGGCGGGTACCCCGCAGGGTGCGGCCGCCGACGCGGCCGAGAC
>NZ_LFVW01000818.1:0-4129 GCF_001182915.1 Kitasatospora sp. MY 5-36 | reverse complement strand
GGCCCGCCGCCCCGCCGACGAAGGAGCCCGGGCCGTGAGCGCGGACGGCGGCGGCCTGTCCGCCGAGGCCGTCGTCCGGCTCCGGCTGGCGATCGGCCGGCTCAACCGCCAGCTGGTCCGCGCCTCCGGCGACCAGGACCTCACCGCCGCCCAGCTCTCCGCCCTGGCCCGGGTGGAGCAGCACGGGCCGCTGCGGCTCGGCGAACTCGCCGCACGCGAGGGCGTAGCGGTGCCGTCCATGGTCCGTACGGTCACCCCGCTGGTCGCCGACGGGCTGGTCGCCAAGACCCCCGACCCGCAGGACGGACGCTCCCAGCTGCTCGCCCCCACCCCGCTCGGGCTGGAGACGCTGGCCCGGATCCGCCGCGAGCGCACCGCCCTGCTGGCCCGCCGCAGCGCCCGGCTCAGCCCCGAGCAGTGCCGCGCCCTGGAGGCGGCGCTGCCCCTCCTGGAGCTGCTGCTCGACGAACCCGGCACCCCCTGACCCGGGTCCGTGACGGCCCCGGTCCGCCGACGGCAGGACCGCTACCGCTGCCCCGGCCAGGGCACCGAGGTCTCCACACCGGCGGTGTAGTCGACGCCGGGGACGTCCCAGCCGTACAGCTGCCGGAACTGGTTGTAGAACCAGGCGGCCCCGGCCGGGTCGGCGGCCAGCGCGGCCGCCGGGTCGGCCCACAACTCCCGCACCCGGTCCTGCACGGCGGGGTCGAGCTCCCAGCCGTCCAGGCGGATGCGGCCCCGGTCGTCCAGGGCGGGTTCCCTCGCGCCGGTCAGCTGCTCCCACAGGTCCACGGCCTGGTCGTCGGTCGTGCGCCAGCCGTCCTCGCCGAGGACGTTGCGCAGCAGCGAGGTGTAGAGGGCGATGGAGGGGATGGCGGTGGACGCCTGGGTGACGGCCGCGCCGGCGACGACGGTGAACGCCCGGCCGCGGTCGGCGAGCACCCCGGTCTGCAGCTCCCGGGCGGTGGCCTCCAGGTGCTCCTTGGCGGCGCCGATCGTGCCCTGCCGGTAGACCGGCGCGGTGATCTCGGAACCGACGTAGGACAGGGCCACGGTGGTGAAGCCGGGGGCGAGCAGGTCCGCCTCGGCCAGCGCCCGCACCCACAGCCCCCAGTCCTCGCCGCCCATCACCTTGACGGTCGCCGCCCGCTCGGCCTCGTCGGCCGGGGCGAGGTCGACGGTGCCGACCTGCGGGGCCCCGTCGTCGAAGAGCAGGGACGGCGAGGTGTACGGGGAGCCGATCGGCTTGATCACCGAGTGGTGGACCTCGCCGGTGGCCGGGTCGGTGCGCCGGGGCGAGGCCAGCGAGTAGACGAGGTGGTCGACCGGGCCGTACCGCTCGGCGAGCAGCTTGAGCACCTCGGCGCGGGTGGCGTCGGCGTAGGCGTCGGCGTTGACGAAGGTGACGTCTCCCCCGCTGCCCTCGGCCAGGGCGGAGGTCGCGGCGGTGCGGTACCAGCCGGCGGTGGCGGTGCGCCGCTCGGTGGCGGCGCCCTCGTAGGCGACGCCGATCCCGCGGACGCCGTGGCGGCGCAGCCCGGCGAGCAGGATCGCCTGGCCGTACCCGGCGCTGGCGCCGAGGACCAGGACGACCGGGGCCCGGCCGGTCGCGGCCGCGGGCTCGATGCGCCGCCACTGGCAGTCGACGGTGGCCTCGCTGCCGGCCGGGTGGGAGTTGACGATCAGGTAGCCCCGCTGCTTGGGGGTGATCTGCTGGATGCTCACGCGGTGGCGCCCTCTCCGATCCGGAGATCGTGATCAAGGTGTCGGTCGTCCGGAGCCTATCCGCGCCGGCGGGCGCCGCCCTTGCCATGCCGTCACGGAAGTTGCGGCCCGCGGTTGTCGGAGGTCGTCATTGCGGCGGGCGTCCGCGTGGGCTATCCCGCTGGGCGGTCCAGCCGCCAGACCACGGCGGTCCCGCTGCCGGCCGGGGCGACGGGCCGGGCGGCCGGCTCCCGGCGGAGTTCGGTGAAGCCCAGGCGGCGCGGGACGGCAGCGCTGGCGGTGTTGGCCCGGTCGTGCACGATCTCCAGGTACGCCACCCCGGGCAGGGTGAACACCTCCTCGGCCAGCGCCGCGACCGCCCGGGTGGCCAGGCCCCGGCCGGTGGCGGCCGGGTGCAGCCAGTACCCGACGCGCCGGCCGCCGGGCTCGGCCGCGCGGACGGCCTGGCACATCCCGACCGGGGCGCCGTCCTCGGCGATCGCGTAGGTGTACACCTCGCCGCTCGCCCACCAGGTGTCGCACCTGCCGAGCAGGGCGCGGGTGTGCTCCTCGTCGTGCCGGGCCACCCACGGCTCCCAGGGGCGCAGGTGGTCCAGGGACTCCTCGATCAGCGTGAAGGCCGCGGCGAAGTCCCGTTGCCCCCGCCAGCGCCGCAGCACGAGGTCCCCGCGGTCGATGACGTCCCTCGGTCGCGCCATGCGGGCCATGCTGCTGTCCCGGGCGGCTCACCGCAACGGCCGCCCGTTCCGCCGTTGGAGTGCTCTGCCGCCGCCGACCGCGCTCGGCCGCCCCGCGTGCCGCACGGCCCACTAGGTTCCTGCCGTGGACGAAACCAGGGCTTCGGACGGGCACGAGCCGTCCGCCGGCGAGCGCGTCACGGCCCGCCTGGACGGGCGGCTGCCGGTCACGGAGGCGGGCCGGGAACTGCTGCGCAAGGTCTTCCCGGACCACTGGTCGTTCCTGCTCGGCGAACTCGCGCTGTACAGCTTCGTGGTGCTGCTGCTGACCGGCGTCTACCTGACCTTCTTCTTCCGGCCGAGCATGAACGAGGTCGTCTACCAGGGCGCCTACCTGCCGCTCGACGGCGTCCGGGTGTCCGAGGCGTACGCGTCGACCCTGCGGATCAGCTTCGAGGTGCGGGGCGGACTGATGATCCGCCAGATCCACCACTGGTCGGCCCTGTTGTTCGCCTCGGCGATCGGCGTCCATCTGCTGCGGGTGTTCTTCACCGGGGCGTTCCGCCGCCCGCGCGAGCTCAACTGGGTGATCGGGGTGACGCTGTTCAACCTCGCGCTGCTGGAGGGGTTCTCCGGCTACTCGCTGCCCGACGACACCCTCTCCGGCACCGGCCTGCGGATCGCCGAGGGCGTGCTGCTCTCGGTGCCGCTGGTCGGCACGTACCTCACCCTGTTCGCCTTCGGCGGCGAGTTCCCCGGGCACGACGTCATCCCCCGGCTGTTCACCGTGCACGTCCTGCTGGTCCCCGGCCTGCTGCTGGCCCTGGTCGGGGCGCACCTGACGCTGGTGGTGGTGCTGAAGCACACCCACTGGGCCGCCCCCGGCCGTACCAACCGCAACGTGGTGGGGATGCCGTTCTTCCCCCAGTTCCTGACCCGCACGACGGGCCTGTTGTTCGCGGTGGGCGGCGTGATGGCGCTCTCGGCGTTCCTCGCCGAGGTCAACCCCATCTGGCGGTACGGCTCCTACCGCCCCGACGTGGTCGGCACGGGCGCGCAGCCGGACTGGTACATCGGCTTCATCGAGGGGGCGCTGCGGCTGATGCCGGCCGCGGAGACCAGGGTGCTCGGGCACACCCTGTCCTGGAACGTGCTGCTGCCCGCCCTGGTGGTGCCCGGCCTGCTGTTCGCGGCGCTGTACGCCTACCCCTTCGTGGAACGGTGGCTCGACCCCGGCACCGGCGAGCACCACTTGTGCGACCGCCCGCGCAACAGGCCCACCCGCACCGCGCTGGGCACCGCCGGGATCACCGTCTACGCGGTGCTGCTGGTCGCCGGCGGCAACGACGTGATCGCGTACGCCTTCGGGCTCGACGTCAACGCGCTCACCGTGGTGCTGCGGACGGCGCTGGTCGTGCTGCCGCCGGTGGTCTTCCTGCTCACCCGGCGCCTCTGCCTGGCCCTCCAGGCCCGGGACCGCGACCGGCTGCTGGACGGCGACGAGACCGGCCGGATCGACCAGGCGCAGGACGGCGGCTTCTCCGGCCACCGCCGCCCGCTGCCCGAGGCCGAGCGGTACGTGCTGCTGGCGCGCGCCGAGGCCGAGCCGGTCACCGCCCTGCAGGGGGCGCCGCGGCACGAGCGGGTGCGCGCCGCCGCGAGCTCCTGGTTCCACCGCGACCGGGTCGAACTGCCCGCCACCGCAGGGGAGTCGGAGCGGATGGCAG
>NZ_LFVW01000817.1:0-4139 GCF_001182915.1 Kitasatospora sp. MY 5-36 | reverse complement strand
GAACGGCCGGGCCGGGGCGGGCGACCGGCGGCGGTTCCGCGGCGCCGCCCACAGCGCCGACCCCGGGCAGCTGCTCACCGCCGTGCTCGCCTCCCTCGACCAGGCCGCCACGGCCCGGGCCGTCCACCCCGCGGACACCCTCGGCAAGCTGGTCGTCGTCGCCGAGGCCTCCGCCCGGCTGCTGGACGCCGTCGGCTGGTGGGTCTCGTACGTCCCGCCCGGCTCCCACCTCATGCGCACCGCCCAGCACGCCGTCTACCGGATGACCAGCGGCCCCAGCAGCGTCCGCGCGGAGACCCAGCGGGCCCAGATCGAGGCCCCCGACGCGGTCTTCGACCTCCGGCACTACCCGATGACCCGCCGCGCCGTCCGCGGCGGCTCCTTCGCGCTGCGGGCGGGCGCGGCCGGCAACGACCCGGCGGAGGAGGCGATGCTCGTCGTCTCCGGGTACCGGGGCATGGTGGCCGCGGGCGGCCAGAACCCGGCCGGCGGCTGGCTGGTGGAGCTCTTCGCCGACGACGCGACGCTGCCGCTGGGGCAGGCCGCCTCCGCCATGCGCGCCCTGGTCTCGGTCGCCCTGGCGGGGCCGGCCTCGCCGCCGGTGGTCTGAGGGACCGGCCGCGGTGGTGGCCGTCCGCTGGTTCAGGCGCCGGAACCGCCGCCGGCGGACGGCGGGTTGAGGGCCCGCAGGGCGGCGTCGACCAGGCGGTCGGCGTGCTCGTGGGTGAGCGGGCCGAGCCGGTACTGCCAGCGGTAGTAGAGCGGGCCGTAGACGATTTCGACGGCCAGGTCGAGGTCGGTGTCGGGGGCGATCTGGCCGGCCTCGCGGGCGCTGCGGAGGCGGTCGCGGGTGACGGCCAGCAGGGGGTCCAGCAGGCGGGTGCGGTGCTCGGCCTGCAGTGCCGGGTCGTTGAGGATCTCCGCCATGATCGCCCGGTAGGTGCGGTCGGTGTCCGGGTCGGCCAGTTCGTCGCTGGTGGGGCGCAGGACGGCGCGGAGGTCGGCGGCGAGGTCGCCGGTGTCGGGGAGCGCGATGCCGCCCTCGTGCTCGCCGGCGGCGAGGAAGGCGTCGAAGACCACGGCGCCCTTGGAGGGCCACCACCGGTAGATGGTCTGCTTGCCGACGCCGGCCCGGGCGGCGATCGCCTCGATGGTCAGCCTGCCGTAGCCGATCTCGGCGACGAGTTCGGTGGTGGCGGCGAGGACGGCGGCGTGCGCGCGCTCGCTGCGTCGGGCGGGGTCGGGAGCTGTTCTGGAGGCCATGGAAAAAATTCTATGCGAAACAACGAGACGAGACGTATTGTCTTCCCATGCCATCGCGAGACGGATCGTCTCGTCTCATCCCCCGTTCCCCGGAGGTGCCCGTGAACCGCCCCCCTGCACACATCCTGATGGTCTCCATTCCCGCTCATGGGCATGTCAATCCCAGTCTCGCGGTGATCACCGAGCTGGTCTCCCGGGGTCACCGGGTCAGCTACGTCAACGACCCCTCCTTCCGGGAGGTCGTCGAGTCCACCGGCGCGACCTTCGTCCCGTACCCGACCAAGCTGCCGCTCACCGACGACCCGGCCGGCTGGCCGTCGGACCTGGTGGCGATCCAGGAGGTGTTCCTGGACGACACGCTGGCGATGTGGCCCGTCCTGCTGGAGGCCTTCGAGGACGACCGCCCCGACGTGGTGCTCTACGACATCGGCGGCTTCGCCGGGCGGGCGCTCGGCGAGCGGCTGGGCGTGCCGGTGGTGCAGCTGTCGCCCGCCTTCGTCGGCTGGGAGGGCTTCGAGGAGGACCTCGCGGCGATGTTCGAGCCGATGCGCAACGGCCCGGGCGGCCCCGAGCACTACCGCCGGTACGCCGACTGGCTGGCCGAGGCGGGCGCGGTGCAGCGCGACGTGGAGGGCTTCAAGAACCGCCCCGAGCGGTGCGTGGCGCTCGTCCCGCGCGCCCTCCAGCCCAACGTCGACCGGGTCGACGAGCAGCGGATCAGCTTCGTCGGGCCCTGTTTCGGCGACCGCGCCCACCAGGGCGAGTGGCAGCGGCCGGAAGGCGCCGAGAAGGTGCTGCTGGTCTCGCTCGGCTCGGCCTTCACCCACCAGCCCGCCTTCTACCGGGCCTGCGTGGAGGCCTTCGGCGACCTGCCGGGCTGGCACACCGTGCTCCAGGTCGGCAAGCACACCGACCTGGCCGAGCTCGGCGAGGTGCCGGACACCGTCGAGGTGCACCGGTGGGTGCCCCAGCTGTCGGTGCTCTCCCAGGCGGACGCCTTCGTCACCCACGCGGGCATGGGCGGCTCCAGTGAGGGGCTGTTCCACGCCGTGCCGATGATCGCGGTGCCGCAGGCCGCCGACCAGTTCGCCAACGCGGACGCCCTGGTCGGCCTCGGCGTCGCCCGCCGGCTGGACACCGAGCAGGCCACCGCGGAGGCGCTGCGCGCCGCCCTGCTGGAGCTGACCGGCGACCCGGCGGTGGCCGAGCGGCTGGCCGAGCTGTCCGCCGCCGGCCGGGCCGAGGGCGGCACCACCCGGGCCGCGGACCTGATCGAGGCCGAGCTGCGCGTGTCGTGACGCCGCCCGTGCCGTGATGCGGGGAGCGATAGGGGGCCGCGGTGTGCGGCGCCGATCCGGAGGGCGGAGAATCCGGATGGCGAGCACCTGTTGTCATATCTTCATTCACCTGATGAGATGGTGTATATGGATATGCACAGTGCTGTGGCCCCCGACGCTCCGCTGGTCCTGGTCGGCAAGGCCGACGTCGGTGCCGAGGACGTCCTGGCCGTCGCCCGGGGGAACGCCCGGGTCGAGATCGGTCCCGACGCGCTGGCCGAGATGGCGGCCGCCCGTGCGCGGATCGACGCCCTCGCGGCCGAGCCGCGCCCCGTCTACGGCGTGTCGACCGGCTTCGGCGCGCTCGCCGTGCGCCACATCAGCCCCGAGCTGCGCGCCCAGCTGCAGCGGTCGCTGGTGCGCTCGCACGCCGCCGGCATGGGGCCGGCGGTCGAGCGCGAGGTGGTCCGCGCGCTGGTGTTCCTGCGGATGAAGACGCTGGCCTCCGGCCGTACCGGCGTCCGGCCGCTGGTCGCGCAGACCATGGCCGCCCTGCTCAACGCGGGCATCACCCCGGTGGTGCGGGAGTTCGGCTCGCTCGGCTGCTCCGGCGACCTCGCGCCGCTCTCGCACTGCGCGCTGGTCCTGATGGGCGAGGGCACCGCCACCGGCCCGGACGGCGTGGAGAAGCCCGCCGCCGAGCTGCTCGCCGCCGCCGGCATCGAGCCCGTCGAGCTGCTGGAGAAGGAGGGCCTCGCCCTCATCAACGGCACCGACGGCATGCTCGGCATGCTGGTGATGGCCATCGCCGACCTCCAGCGGCTGTTCACCACCGCCGACATCACCGCCGCGATGAGCCTGGAGGCGCTGCTCGGCACCGACAAGGTGCTCGCCCCCGAGCTGCACGCCCCGATCCGCCCGCACCCGGGCCAGGCGCTGAGCGCCGCCAACATGCTCGCCGTCCTCAAGGACTCCGGCCTCACCGGCCACCACCAGGACGACGCCCCGCGGGTCCAGGACGCCTACTCGATCCGCTGCGCCCCGCAGGTGGCCGGCGCCGGCCGGGACACCCTGGCGCACGCCCAGCTGGTCGCCGCGCGCGAGCTGGCCGCCTCGGTCGACAACCCGGTGGTGCTGCCGGACGGCCGGGTGGAGTCCAACGGCAACTTCCACGGCGCCCCGGTCGCGTACGTGCTGGACTTCCTCGCCATCGCCGCCGCCGACCTCGGCTCGATCTCCGAGCGCCGCACCGACCGGCTGCTCGACAAGGCCCGCTCGCACGGCCTGCCGGCCTTCCTGGCCGACGACCCGGGCGTGGACTCCGGCCTGATGATCGCCCAGTACACCCAGGCGGCGCTGGTCAGCGAGAACAAGCGGCTCGCCGTCCCGGCCTCGGTCGACTCGATCCCGTCCTCCGCGATGCAGGAGGACCACGTGTCGATGGGCTGGTCGGCCGCGCGCAAGCTGCGCCAGGCGGTGGCCAACCTCGGCCGCATCCTGGCCGTCGAACTGACCGCCTCCGCCCGCGCGCTGGAGATCCGCCGGCAGGCCGACGGGGCCGGCGGGCTCGCCCCGGCCACCGCGGCCGCGCTGGCCGCC
>NZ_LFVW01000816.1:0-4167 GCF_001182915.1 Kitasatospora sp. MY 5-36 | reverse complement strand
CACCGGCACCACCGGTCCGGTCACGGCCGGGCGGGGCCAGCGGGAGGTCGCCGTCCCGGGGCTCCAGGCGGGGCGCAGGGGAGCCGCGGAGCCCGGTGGCGGCGCGGCGTGCGGTCCGGCCGGGGGCGGCTCGTACGGCAGCTCGTACGGGCCGCCCCCGGCCTGCGGGGTGGTCACCGGCGCGCGTGGTCGCGGAAGCCGCGGCCGGTCTTGCGGCCCAGGCAGCCCGCCGCGACCAGGTGCTCCAGCAGCGGCGCGGCCGCCAGACCGGGCTCGCGGAACTCCTGGTGCAGCACCCGCTCGATCGTCAGCGAGACGTCCAGGCCGACCACGTCCAGCAGCTCGAACGGGCCCATCGGGTAGCCGCAGCCGAGCTTCATCGCGGTGTCGATGTCGTCCACCGTCGCGTAGTGCTCCTGGAGCATCCGCACCGCGTCGTTCAGGTAGGGGAAGAGCAGCGCGTTGACGATGAAGCCGGCCCGGTCGCCGCACTCCACCGGGTGCTTGCGGACCTTCGCGGTCAGCTCCAGCACCGTCGCGGTGACGTCCGGCACGGTCAGCACGGTGGAGACCACCTCGACCAGCTTCATCGCCGGGGCCGGGTTGAAGAAGTGCATGCCGATCACGTCCTGCGGCCGCGAGGTGGCGGTCGCGCAGCTGATCACCGGCAGCGAGGAGGTGGTGGTGGCGAGCACCGCGCCCGGGCGGACGATCTTGTCCAGGGTGGCGAACAGCTCGCGCTTGACCGCCAGGTCCTCGGCGACCGCCTCGACCACCAGGTCCACCTCGGCCAGCTCGGTGTACTGGCCGACCGGGGTGACCAGCGCCAGCGCGGCGTCCCGCGCCTGCGCGGACAGCCGGCCCTTGGCCACCGAGCGCTCCAGCGACCTCGCCAGCTGCGCCTTGGCCGCCTCGGCCTTCTCCTGGCTGCGGGCGGCCAGCAGCACCGGGTGCCCGGCCTTGGCGAACACCTCGGCGATGCCGGTGGCCATCGTCCCGGAGCCGCAGACGCCGACGGTGCGCACCTCCCGGCCCGGCACCTTCGGCAGGGCCGGCCCGGTCGCCGCGTCCACGGCGCGGGACGAGCCCGGCGCCTCGTAGGTGTAGAAGCCGCGGCCGGTCTTGCGGCCCAGCAGCCCGGCCGCGACCAGCTGGCCGAGGATCGGGGCGGGCGCGTGCAGGCGGTCCCGGGACTGCTCGTACATCGCCTCCAGCACGGTGCGCGCGGTGTCGACGCCGATCAGGTCGAGCAGCGCCAGCGGGCCCATCGGCAGGCCGCAGCCGAGCCGCATCGCGGCGTCGATGTCCTCCCGCGAGGCGTACTTGGACTCGAACATCGCGGCGGCCTGGTTCAGGTAGGCGAACAGCAGGCCGTTCACCACGAAGCCGGCCCGGTCGCCGGCCGCCACCGGCTCCTTGCCGAGGTCGCGGGCGAAGGCGGCGGCGTCCTCGGCGGTCCGCGGGGAGGTCAGCACCGTGCGGACCACCTCGACCAGCTTCATGCCGTGCACCGGGTTGAAGAAGTGCAGGCCGAGCACCCGCTCCGGACGGGCGGTCGCGGCGGCGATCCGGGTCACCGACAGCGCGGTGGTGCCGGTCGCGAGCACGGTGCCCTCCGGGCAGATCCGGTCCAGCTCGGCGAAGACCTCCCGCTTCAGCTCCAGCTGCTCGGGGACCTCCTCGATCACCAGGTCCGCCCCGGCGGCGGCCGCGAGCTCGTGGCCGACCGAGATCCGGGCCAGCAGCCCGGTGCGCTCCTCGGCGGTGAGCCGCTCCCGGCCGACCGCGTGCGCGGTGGCCTCCTCGATCCGGGCCAGCGCCCGGGCGGCCGAGTCCCCGGTGGCCTCGATGCCGATCACCCGGCGGCCGCTCTTGGCGACGGCCACCGCGACGCCGGCACCCATCGTGCCGAGGCCGACGACGGCGACAGTGGGGAAGGGACGCTCCATCTGTCCTGTACTCCTAGTCATGAAGGGCCCGCGCGTGCTCCGGCGGGCACGCCGCCGCGCCCGTACGCCGGGGGCGGCCGCCGCCGGAGGAGGGTCCACGCGCGAGGGCTGGGGAGATGACGGGGTGTCGGCACGCCGGGCGGGGGCCGGTCCGCTCCGGCCCGATCGCGGGTGTGCCGTGGTGCTCAGGCGCTCGAAGGTGAAGGAGACGGCCCTGATACGAGGAGGAACCCGGCCCGCCGCGATCCGCGGCACCGGCCGGTGAAGGTGAAGGCGCACCGCGCGGGCGCCGGAGAAGCGGCGACCGCGGCCTGCCCCCGGTGCGGCTCCCGAAGCCCGGCGGTGGTGCGTGCCCGGCCACTGTAGCGAAGCTACTGGCGAGTAGGAAGAGGGCGGGGACGGAAAACCGTTCGGGGCCGCGGGCGTTCGCCGTCCCGGTGCCCGCCGACCTGCCCGCCGACGTGCCCGACCCGAACGGGTGAACAGGTGAACGGGGGCGCCCGCAGGACCACCCGATAGGGGAGTTACCCGACCCCGACCGGCGGGGCAGCATGACGGCATGACCACCGGAACCGCCGCCGTCGACCCCACCGCGCCCGGGCCCGCCGAGCCGCCCGTCACCGCCGAACGGCTCGCCGCCGCCGCGGTGGCGGCCGTCGCGCTGCCACCGCGCGAGGAGCGGGCCGCCCGGGCCGCGCAGGCCGTCGACCGGCTGCGCACAGAGGCCGTCGAGGCGGTGGCCGTCACCTGGGTGGACAACGCGGGCATCACCCGGGTCAAGGCCGTGCCGCTCGGCGGCCTGCTGCACGCCGCGCAGTGGGGCGTCGGCACCGCGCCCTGCTTCGACGTCTTCCTCGCCGACGACGCGATCACCACCAGCCCGATCATCGGCGGCCCCACCGGGGACCTCAGGCTCTACCCGGACCTCGACCGGATCGTCCCGCTGGCCGCCCAGCCCGGCTGGGCCTGGGCCCCGGGGGACAGATACACCCAGGCCGGTGCCCCGCACCCCGGCTGCCAGCGGCTGTTCGCCCGCCGGGCCCGGGCGGTGGCGGCCGCGCGCGGCCTGAGCCTCAAGGCGGGCATCGAGGTCGAGTGGACGGTCGCCCTGGCCGGCGCCCCGGGGGAGGAGCCGCAGTACCCGACGCACGGCCCGGCGTACGGGATGCACCGGGTCACCGACCTTTCCGACTACCTGCGGGACGTCCTGCGCGCCCTCGGCCGGCAGGGCCTGAGCGTCCTCCAGATCCACCCCGAGTACTCCCCGGGCCAGTTCGAGGTCTCGGTCGCCCCCGAGGACCCGGTCGCCGCCGCCGACACCTCCGTCCTGGTCCGGCACACCGTCCGGGCGGTCTCCGCCCGGCACGGCCTGCGGGTCTCCTTCGCCCCGGTGGTGGAGGCCGGCGCCGTCGGCAACGGCGGGCACCTGCACGTCAGCCTCTGGCGCGACGGGCGCAACCTCGGCCACGGCGGCCCCGGCCCGCACGGCCTGACGGCCGAGGCCGAGGGCTTCCTCGCCGGGGTGCTCGACGCGCTGCCCGAACTGCTGGTGCTGGGCTGCTCCAGCCCGGCCGGGTACCTGCGGCTGGTGCCCTCGCACTGGGCGGGCGCCTACCAGTGCTGGGGCCTGGAGAACCGGGAGGCCGCGCTGCGCCTGGTGACGGGCTCCACCGGGGAGCGGTCCGCCGCCGCCAACGCCGAGGTCAAGTGCTTCGACGCGAGCGCCAACCCGTACCTGGCGGTCGGCGGGGTGATCGCGGCCGGCCTCGCCGGGCTGGAGCAACGCCGCGCGCTGCCACCGGAGTTCACCGGCGATCCGGCGGCCGCCGAGCCCGGCGCGGTGCCCCGGCTGCCGGCCTCCCCAGCCGAGGCGATCGCCGCGTACGAGCGCTCGGCGGTGCTGCGCGAGGCCCTCGGCGAGCCGCTCTACCAGGCGGTGCTGGCGGTGCGCCGGGCGGAGCGGGAGCAGTACGCGGCCGTCCCGCCCGAGGAGTTGGTCGCGGCCACCCGCTGGCGGTACTGAGCGGTGGCCCGGCCGGAGGGGCCCGCGCTGGTCGACCACCACTGCCACAGCGTGGTGGCGGCCGAGCTCGCCGACGACGCCCTGGCCGGGCTGCTCACCGAGTCCGACCGCCCGCCCGCGCCCGGCTGTTCGCCCTTCGACAGCGCGCTGGGCCTCGCGGTGCGGCGCTGGTGCCCGCCCGTGCTCGGCCTGCCG
>NZ_LFVW01000815.1:0-4167 GCF_001182915.1 Kitasatospora sp. MY 5-36 | reverse complement strand
CGGGCAGGGCGTGGTAGCGGTGGGCACGCGGGCCTGCGAGCCCGACCTGGTCTGCGTCCAGGAGTCCCCGCGCTACTGGCGGCCCGAGGGCCAGGCCGCCTGGCTGGCCCGGAGTACCGGGACGGCCGTCCTGGCCGGCGGCGGCCGCACCGCCGCCGGTCCGCTGCTGCTCGGCCGGCCCGGCGCGGTGGAGCTGCTGGGGGTGCACGACCGGCTGCTGCCCAAGACCCGCGGCCTGCACGCCCGGGGCTTCGCCGGCGCGCTGCTGCGGCTGCCCGGCACGGCGCCGTTCACCGTCACCAGCTGCCACCTCAGCCTGGACCAGGAGGAGCGGTACGGGCAGTTCGAGCTGCTGCTCGACCAGCTCGGGATCGCCGAACTCGGCATCGTGGCAGGGGACTTCAACGAGCACCCGGACGGGCCGGGCTGGCGGCTGCTGGCCTCCCGGCTCCAGGACGGGTACCCGACCGCGCCCTGGGGAGGCGAGTTCACCTCCGTGCCGGAGCGCCCCTACCAGCGGATCGACGCCGTCTTCGCCACGCCCGGGATCACCGTCCTCGGCTGCGGGGTGCCGCACGGGCTGCCCGGTGTCACCGAGGCCGACCTGCGGGCCGCGACCGACCACCTGCCGGTGCTCGCAGTCCTCGAACTGCCGGCCGGCCGACCGGACAGCGCGACGGGCGGCCGGACGGACGGCTAGACCACGGCGCCGTGGTCCGGGTCCTCCGGCTCGTCCTCGTCGCGGTCCTTCATCCGCGCGACCAGGGTGACGAAGCCGCCGAGGAAGGCGGTGATCCCCACCCAGGCGGGCCAGCCGGAGATCTCCCGCCAGACCACCGCGTCGACCAGCAGCAGCGCCGGGCCGCCGAGCACCGCCAGCCAGGCGAACTTGGCGGTCACGTCGGCGGGCGGCAGCGGCGGGGGCTCCGGCGGGACGAAGTGGCCCTCGTCGGTCTCCTCGGCCAGCTCGAAGTCGCGCGGGCCCGCGCCGCCCGCCGGCATCACCGGCCGGCCGGAGCGGGGGCGGGGCTGGGGGGCGAGGTCGGAGAGGTCGTCCTGGTCGCCGCGACCGCCGGGGCCGCCCTCCTTGTGGCCGCCCTTGAGCTCGTTCTGCGCCCGGAGGTTCTCGACCTCGGGCCAGTTCGGGTTGTTGAGGTCGACCGGGTCGTCGAACTGGGCCACCAGGGCGGCGAAGATCGCGTCCTGCTCGGCCTGGCTGCGTTCGGGCGCACGGCGCGGGCGGCGTTCGGCGGCCTCCCCCGGGGCGCCCTCGGCGGTGTTCCCGGCGGAGCCCCCGGCGACGTCCTGGACGGGCGGGGGCGTCGGGGTGCCGTCCGGGCCCGTACGGTCCGTCGGCGCACCGCCCGGGGCCGCGGCGTTCGTCCCGCCGTCCTTGGTCGCGCCGTCCTCGCGGGGAGTCTCGTCCCCGCCGCCCGCCGTGCTGCTCTCGTGCACTTCCGGCCCTTCAGCCATGGTGATCGTCGGATTCGACCCGGGTGACGCCCGCCGCGTGCGCGGGAGCCAGCCGTCGGATGAAGTCCTGGCCGGCCGCGAATATTTCCGCCGCGTCGTGGTCCAGCGTCGCGACGTGGAAGCTGCGCTGGCACAGCCGCTCCGTCACGTCCGTCGAGGATATCCGGGCCAGCACCAGTTCCGAGTTGGCCGGCGAGACGACGTGGTCCTGCGGGCTGTGGAAGAGCAGCACCGGCTGGGTCACCTCCGGCAGCAGCCGCTGGACCTCCCGCCACAGCAGGCTCAGCGACCAGGCGGCGTGCAGCGGGGTGCGGTCGTAGCCGACCTCGGTCACGCCGGCCCGGGCGATGTCATCGGCGACCCCGGGCAGGCTGGGGACCAGGTGGCGCAGCACCGGCAGCAGCGCGCTCGCGGGGGTGTCCGAGCGCACCGACGGGTTGACCAGCACCAGGCCGGAGACCGTCGGCCCGTGCAGCGCCGCGAGCCGCAGCGCCAGCGCGCCGCCCATCGACAGCGCGCAGACGAAGACCTGCTCGCACTCCTCGGCGAGCGCCAGCAGCTCCCGCTCGACCTCGGCGTACCAGTCCTCCCAGCGGGTGAGCTGCATGTCCTGCCAGCGGGTGCCGTGCCCGGGCAGCAGCGGCAGCGACACGGTGTGACCGGCCGCCGCCAGCTCGTCGGCCCACGGCCGCAGCGACTGCGGCGAGCCGGTGAAGCCGTGGCAGAGCAGCACCCCCACCGGTCCGCCGCGGTGGCGGTACGGCTCGGCACCGGGCAGCAACGGCATGGCGGACTCCTTCGCGGGCGGGTGGCGCTGGGGGAGGGGACGCTGGAGGGGAGGTGCTGCGAATTCGCATCGTCCCACGCTCCGCGCCGGGTCGTACACCCCCTACGAGCAGGCCGGGTACGGCCGCTACGGCGGGGCCGGGCACACCGGGCGGCCGCGGGGCATTAGGATCGACCGGTCCGCATAACAGGAGGCCCGGGTTGTTCTACCGACTGATGAAGATGATCGTCGCGCCACTGCTTCGGATCTTCTTCCGGCCCTGGATCGAGGGCGAGGAGAACATCCCCACCGAGGGTGCGGCGATCATCGCGAGCAACCACCTGTCCTTCTCGGACTCGTTCTTCTTCCCCGCGCTGATCAAGCGCCGGGTCACCTTCATCGCGAAGGCCGAGTACTTCAACACCCCGGGCCTCAAGGGCCGGCTGACCGCCGCGTTCTTCAAGGGCGTCGGCCAGCTGCCGGTGGACCGCTCGGGCGTGCGCGGCGCCGGCGAGGCCGCGATCCGCAGCGCCATCGCGGTGCTGGAGGAGGGCGAGCTGTTCGGCGTCTACCCCGAGGGCACCCGTTCGCCCGACGGCAAGCTGTACCGCGGCAAGGTCGGCGGCCTGGCCCGCGTCGCGCTGGCCACCGGCGCCCCGGTGATCCCGGTCGCCATGATCGACACCGAGAAGGTGCAGCCGCCCGGCCAGGTGGTCCCCAACTTCGGCATCCGCCCCGGCATCCGGATCGGCCGCCCGCTGGACTTCTCCCGCTACCACGGCATGGAGAACGACCGCTTCATCCTCCGTTCGGTGACGGACGAGGTGATGTACGAGATCATGCGGCTCTCCGGCCAGGAGTACGTGGACATCTACGCGACCGCCGCCAAGCGGCAGATCGCCGAGGACAAGAAGAAGGCCGACGCCGAGCGCCGGGCCGCCGCCAAGGCGGAGAAGGCGGAGGCGGCCGAGGCCGAGAAGGCGGAGAAGGCCGAGCGGGCCGCCGAGGCGGAGAAGGCGGCCGAGGCCGAGAAGTCCGCCGGGGCGGGCACCGCGGAGAAGCCGGAGTAGGCGTCCGGGCGGCCGCTCCGAGCGGCCGCCCGGACCGGCCCGGGGAGGGGCGGGGCGGATGACGGACGACGGCGGCAGAGCCGGCGCGGTCGGCGGCACGGTGGCGGCCGGCGGCATGTCCGTCGAACTCCCGCTCTGGAAGGCGATCTCCTACTTCCGGGTGCTGGCCCTGTGCTACGCGCTGCTGCGGTACTTCAACTCGTACCTGCACTTCCTGCACCCGGTGGCCGGCTGGATCTTCCTCGGCGCGCTGACCCTGTGGACCCTGGCCAGCACCCGGGCCTTCGCCAACCCGCAGCGCTGCACCCGGTTCGTCCTGGGCACCGACCTCGCCCTCGCCGTCACCGGCATCGTGATGAGCGGCATGACCGACTCCCCGGCCCGGATCAGCCACGGCGCGCCCACCCTGCCGACCATCTGGGCGGCCGGCACGGTGCTGGGCTTCGCCGCGAAGGGCGGCTGGCGCCCGGCGGCGGCCTCGGGCTCGGTGATCGGCGTCGCCAACATCCTCGGCCACGGCGGGCCGACCGGCGACAACATCCACAACATCGTGCTGCTGATGGTGGCCGGCTGCGCGATCGGCTACGTGATCGAGCTGGCCCGGGCCAGCGAGGCCACCCTCACCCGGGCGCTCCAGGTCGAGGCGGCCACCCGGGAGCGCGAGCGGCTCTCCCGGGACATCCACGACGGCGTGCTCCAGGTGCTCGCCCTGGTCCAGCGGCGCGGCGCGGAGCTGAGCGGTACGGAGCCGGGCGGCGGGACGGGCTCCGGTACGGACTTCGCCGAGCTCGGCCGGCTGGCCGGTGAACAGGAGCGCGCGCTGCGGGCCCTGATGACGGGCGGTCCGCTGCCGGAGCA
>NZ_LFVW01000080.1:0-10341 GCF_001182915.1 Kitasatospora sp. MY 5-36 | reverse complement strand
AGGCGGGCCCGATCGGGATCGGGGTGGAGGCCACCACCATGGCCAGGTCGGAGACGACCGCGGTGCAGTCGTGGCCGGCCGGCTGGTAGCCGCAGACCTGGAAGGTGACGGCCGGGTCCGCCGCGTCCAGCATCGCCGAGTAGTTGTCGTAGCCCCAGTGGATGAGCGCCGTCTCGCTCTCGCCGGTGCCGTCGGTGATCGTCGCGTAGTCCTTCGGCTGGCCCTCGGTGATGGCCGCCCAGGCGGCCCGGCAGGTCTGGCTGTACCGGAGGTAGACGACCACCTTGCCGACCACCTGGGTCTGCAGGGTCCGGGCGTCCTTGCCGCAGCCGGTGGTCTTCGGGTCCTTGTGCGCGCAGCCGACGGCCTGACAGGCCGGGGCGGTGGGCCCGGGCTTGGGAGCGGCGGAGGCACCGGTCGTCGCGGCGGGCCGGTCGGCCGCCGCGGCCTGCCCGTCGTGCCGGCTGATCCGCAGGCCCACCAGGACCAGCAGCAGCGCCAGCGCGGCCGCACCGGAGACCAGTGCCGCCGGGCGCCGCCACCAGACGGCGGGGGCGGGCCCGGCCACCGGCGCCTCCTCGACGGAGACGGGTTCCCGAACGGCCTCCTCGGCGGCGGGTTCCGCTACGGCGGGCTCCTCCACGGCGGCATCCTCGGCGCCCGAGGGCCCGTCAGCGACGGCCTCCGGCCCGGCCACCGCCTGCCGCCACAGCGCCCGCAGCGCGGCCCCGTCGCACTCGACCGCCCCGGCCAGCGCGTCCAGCGCCTGCTCGGTGACGACCCGCTTGCCGTTGAGCCAGCGCTCCCAGGAGGCCCGGCTGTAGTGGGTGCGGGCGGCCAGCTCGGACAGCGACAGTCCGGCGGCGTCCTTGACGGCCCGGAGCTCCTCCGCCAGGCGTCTGGCGGGCTCGGGCAGCTCGTCGGGCAGCTGCTTCCAGGCGGAACCCACGGCGGCGCTCCAAACTCGAGAAACGGGGGGCGGGGAACGGGGGAGCGGCAGGGTCCCGGTCCGGGCCGTTCGGCGTCTCCGCTTCTCCAACCTGATCGGCCTGGCGTCCCAAACCCCAGGTCATGGCGCTGAGACGGACGGAAGTGTCTCACAACCCCCGGAGACGCTCGAACATCCATGTGGTCATCGTGCAGAGTTCTCTGGCCGGTGCGGTCCACCCGTCGGTGGAACCGTTCGGACCCCGATCGATCACCCGTCGTCGGTCCGCACCCGCTCCCGGCCCCCACCGGTCCGGGGCAGCCTCGCGGGGGGGAGGCTGCCCCGGGTCCGCCGGGATGCTCCGGCGGGGAGGGCGCTTCGCTGCGCCCTCCCCGCCGTGACGTTCTCCCGGTCGTACGACCGGCCGGATGCACGCCCGGCCGCGCGAACGGGGTCAGTGGTGGAAGCCCGGCCGGGGCGGCACCCCGAGCTCCCGGAGCGGGACGGGCTGGCGCCGCAGCTCCGGCAGCAGCCGGTCGAGGTCGGCCAGCAGCAGGTCGGCGAGGTCCCGGGAGAAGCCGTTGCGGCAGACCACCCGGAGCACCGACAGGTCCTCCCGGTTCGCCGGGAAGGTGTACGCGGGGACCTGCCAGCCGCGCTCGCGCAGCCGCCGTGAGACGTCGAACACGTCGAACGGGACGTCCCCCTCGGTGGTGAGGGCGAACACCGGGACCTGGTCGCCCCGGGTCAGCAGCCGGAAGCCGTCCAGCTTCCCGATCCGCCCGGCCAGGTAGGTGGCGACCTCGCGGCAGGCGCCCTGGACGGCCCGGAAGCCCTCCCGGCCGAGCCGCAGGAAGACGTAGTACTGGGCCACCACCTCGGCGCCGGGCCGGGAGAAGTTGAGGGCGAAGGTCGGCATCTCGCCGCCCAGGTAGTTGACCCGGAAGACCAGCTCCTCCGGCAGCGCCGCCCGGTCGCGCCAGAGCGCCCAGCCCACGCCGGGGTACACCAGGCCGTACTTGTGGCCGGAGGTGTTGATCGAGGCCACCCGGGGCAGCCGGAAGTCCCAGAGCAGCTCCGGGTCGAGGAAGGGCGCCACCATGGCGCCGGAGGCGCCGTCCACGTGCACCGGGACGTCGGTGCCGGTGCGCTCCTGGTAGGCGTCCAGGGCCGCGCAGATCTCCGCGACCGGCTCGTACGAGCCGTCGAAGGTGGAGCCGAGCACGCCGACCACCCCGATGGTGTTCTCGTCGCACAGGGCGACCGCCCGCTCGGCGTCCAGGTGGAAGCGGGTGCCCTCCATCGGCGCGGTGCGCGCCTCGATCTCCCAGAAGTTGCAGAACTTCTCCCAGCACACCTGCACGTTGACGCCCATCACCAGGTTGGGCCGGGCCCCGGCGGCGTAGCGGTCGGCGTTGCGGTGCATCCAGCGGCGCTTGAGCGCCATGCCGGCCAGCATGCAGGCCTCGCTGGAGCCGGTGGTGGAGCAGCCGACCGCGCCGTCCGGGTCGGGGGCGTGCCAGAGGTCGGCGAGGATCGCCACGCAGCGCCGCTCCAGTTCGGCGGTCTGCGGGTACTCGTCCTTGTCGATCATGTTCTTGTCGAGGCACTCGGTCATCAGCCGGGTGGCCTGGGCCTCCATCGAGGTGGTGACGAAGGTCGCCAGGTTGAGCTTGGCGTTGCCGTCCAGCATCAGCTCGTCGTGGATCAGCTGGTACGCGGTCTCGGCCGCGACGGGGACCTCGCCGAGCCGGTGCAGCGGCGGGGCCAGCTTCATCGCGCCCAGCGGGTCGGCGATGGTCGGGTACGGGCCGATGCTCAGCCGGCGGTCGCCGCCGGCCCCCTTGTGCAGCGCCATGGCGTCCTGCCGTCCTTCGGGTCGGTGGCCGTGTCCCGTCCCACGCTGCCACCGGGTGCCGGGCGACGCATCCGCGCGGTCCGTCACCCCCGCTCCGGGGCTCGGTCCGTCACCCCCGCTCCGGGGTCAGGCCGCCGCTTCCGGGTGGACCTGGTCGCGGGCGGCCCGGTACTGCTGACGCACCGCCGAGCCGATCGCCAGGTCCTGCTCCCCGTCGGGCTCGACGGTCTCGGCGTCGGGCAGCTCCCACTCCGGGGGCTGCGGGGTGCCGGCCAGCGCCCAGGCGGCCTGCCGGGCGGCCCCGCGGGCGGCGTGCGCGCCGGGCGGCGGCACCACGACCGGGACGCCGAACAGCATCGGGGCGATGTGCCGGACGGCGGGCAGCCGCCCGGCCGTGCCGAGCAGGAACACCCGCTTCACCGGGACGCCCTGGGCGCGCAGCACGTCGAGGGCGTCGGCGATGTTGCAGAGCATGCCCTCGACGGCGGCCCGGGCCAGGTGCTGAGGGGTCATCGCCTCGGCCCGCAGGCCGGTCAGGGTGCCGGCCGCGTGCGGCAGCGCGGGGGTGCGTTCGCCGTCCAGGTACGGCAGCAGCACCAGGCCGTAGGCGCCGGGGGAGGAGTGCAGGGCGAGGTCGCTCAGGCCCTCCAGGTCCCGGCCGAGCAGGGCGGCCGTGGAGCGGAGCACCTGGGCGGCGTTGAGGGTGGCGACCATCGGCAGGTGCCGGCCGCTGGCGTCGGCGAAGGAGGAGACCAGACCGGACGCGTCGACCACGGCCTCCTCGTGCACCGCGAAGATCGTCCCGGCGCTGCCGAGCGAGACCACCGCGTCGCCCGGGCCGAGGCCCAGGCCCAGCGCGGCGGCCATGTTGTCCCCGGTGCCGGCCGAGATCAGCAGGCCCTCGGGGGTGTGCCCGGCGGGCTCGGCCGGGGGCAGGACGTCGGGCAGTCTGAGCTCGTGGCCGAGCGCCAGTTCCACCAGGTCCTGCCGGTACTCGCCGGTGATCGGCGACCAGTAGCCGGTGCCGGAGGCGTCGCCGCGGTCGGTGGTGCGGCGCTTGGGGTGGCCGAGCAGCTGCCAGACCAGCCAGTCGTGCGGCAGCAGCACCTCGGCGACCCGGCGGGCGTTGGCGGGCTCGAACTCGGCCAGCCAGCGCAGCTTGGCGACGGTGTACGTGGGGGCCGGCACGGAGCCGATCGCGGCCGTCCAGGCAGCCGGGCCGCCGAGGGCGTCCAGCAGTTTGGCGGCGGCGCCGCTGGAGCGCGGGTCGTTCCAGAGGATCGCCGGGCGGACCAGTACCCCGCCCGCGTCGAGGCCGATCATCCCGTGCTGCTGGGCGCTGACCCCGATCGCCCGGACGCTCTCCAGTAGGCCGCCGGTCGCGGCGTCGCCGAGCGAGTGCAGCCAGACCTGGGGGTCGGCCTCGCCCGGGCGCAGGTCCTGGTCCTCGGGGACGGGGTGCGGCGCCTTGCCGGAGCGCAGGACGGCGCCGGTGTCGGCGTCGCACGCGACGATCCTGGTGCGGTTGGTCGAGCTGTCTATCCCCGCGACGATGGCCATGCCGAGATCATGCCTCAGCCCGGCCCCGGACGCGTCCGGGCCGGGCGGCCTGTTGCGGGTTCGCGACCCCGGGTCGGGGTCCGCTTCGCCCAGCTGTCACCGTCCCGTCACGGACGGCGGGTACCCGGCCCGACCGCCCCGGGTGAGGCGGTCGGGCCGGGCCCGGTGCTCACGGCCGGAAGGTCCCCCAGCCGTCGTCCTCCGCCCTGGTGCGGTTGAAGTACGGCACCCGGTCGGTGACGGCGTTCGGCAGCCGGTCGCCGACCCGGCCGGCGACCGCGTCGGCCGCCTTCCCGGCCACCGCACCGGCCTGCTGCCGGGCCCGGTCGGTCGCGTTCTGGACCGTGGGGTTCCGGGCGATCTCCCGGGTGACCTTGGCGATCTGTTCGTAGCGCTGGCGCCCGGCTCGCGAGCCCAGGACGTAGCCGGCCGCGAAACCCACGGCCAACGACAGCTTCCACATGGTCGGATCCACCCTCTCCTGGCGGCCTCTGCCGCATTGCCCTACCCGTACGTCGGGACGGCGAACCGTCCGCGCCCCAGCATCCCCGGCCCCGTCGCCGGGCGCGCGCGGGGCACGCCGGGCGGCGATCCGGGGGCGATCCGGGAAAGCGATTGGCGGACCACCCCCCCGAGTGCGCTAATGTATGTCCCGCAGCGAGCGCCGAGGAGCCCGGGAGACCGGGGGCCGAGGCGGAAGCCGATCCCCCATAGCTCAATTGGCAGAGCAGCCGACTGTTAATCGGCAGGTTATTGGTTCGAGTCCAATTGGGGGAGCTCGGGAGAAGGCCCTCCGGGGTCCTGTTCCCGTCCGTGGTACGGAAGTTGGGTACCGCGATCCCGCATAGCTCAATTGGCAGAGCAGCCGACTGTTAATCGGCAGGTTATTGGTTCGAGTCCAATTGCGGGAGCTGCACCGGGCCTGCCCGGTGACTGCTCAGAGCGAAGGCCCCTCGGTCGACCGGGGGGCCTTCGTGTTGTCCCCGTCCGGCTCCGCGGCGTGACGTGCGCGACACCGCCCCCGGCACCGGGGGCGGCTCCCGGGTCAGGCGGTCGCCTTCCGGTAGAGCTCGGCGACCCGCTGGTCGAAGGTGACGCTGTACGAGGTGCCGGGGGTCTCCCCGCCCTCCTGGTAGCCGCCGATCACGCCGACCACCGCGCCGTTCGAGGTGACCCACGGGCTGCCGCTGGTGCCGTCGGTGTAGCCGCCGCAGTCGAAGCGCTCCTGGGTGGCGCTCTGCGAGCTGGTGCGGACGGCGCAGGTGATCGGCTCGTCGCTCTCGTTCGGGTAGCCGGTGACCGAGACGGACAGCCCGAAGCCCTGCCCGGTGCCGACCGGGTTGCCGCCGACCGCCTCCTCGACCTGCCGGCCGTCGACCGGGCCCACCGTGACGAAGGCCACGTCGTACTCGGGGTCGTCGCCGGCCGCCCAGCGCGGGTCGACGGTGATCGCCTGCACCGGCCAAGTCCCGTACGGGGTGGACCCGTTGCGGTAGCCGGGGGTGAACACCAGGCCGTCCAGCAGGCCGATCCGGCGGGTCTGCACGCAGTGCGCCGCGGTGACCAGCAGGTTGCCCCGGGGGCTGTGCACCACGCTCGCGGTGCAGGCCCGCGGTCCCTGCGCGGTGTGGATGGAGAGGGTGCCGATCCGGTCCCGGGCGGGGCTCCGCTGCGCGACCTCGGCGCGGGGCGCCGCGTCCTGCCCGCCGCAGGCGGTGCCGGCGGCCAGCAGCAGGGCGGCCAGCGCGACCGTTCGTGCCGTGTGCGCGGGCCGTGCCGGGCGGGAGGCCATCGGGGCTCCGTCTCGTCCTCGGGGCGGGCACCGGGGCCGTGCGTTCCGCCGTTCGTGAGGAAGATCTACCAGGCCGGGCCCGGCGGCGCCACCGCCGGGGTCCCGCCCGCCGCCCGGTCAGCCGGTGGCGCGGTCGTACAGCGCCTGGACGCGGTCGCCGAAGTAGCTGCTGTACGAGGTGTCCGGGCTGTTGCCGCCCTCCTGGTAGCCGCCGATCACGCCGACCACGGTGCCGGTCCTGGTGCTCGGGTCGAAGTCGGTGACCCAGGGGCTGCCGCTGGTGCCGCCGGTGTAGTCGGGGCAGTCGATCCGCAGCTGGGTGGGGCTCTGCTGGAGGGTGGTGTTGGAGCAGGTGATCGGGACGCCGCTGCTGCTCGGGTAGCCGGTGATCTTCACCGGGAGCCGGTAGCTGCGGTTGACGCCCAGTCGGTTGGCGCCGAGCACCTGCTGGACCTGCTGCCCGTTCTGGGCCTGGACGACCGCGAAGGCGACGTCCATGTCCGGGTCGGCGTGGTCGTTCCAGGCGTCGTCCACGGTGACGGCCAGCAGCGGCCAGACGCCGCTGGGGGTGTCGCCGTCGCGGTAGCCGGGGACGAAGACCAAGTCGCCGCGCCGGCCGAGCTTCGGGTCCCAGACGCAGTGGGCGGCGGTGACGACGAGGTTGAGCCCGGCGCTGTCGACCACGCTGGCGGTGCAGAAGTGGTCGCCGGTGGCGTTGCGGGTGAACACCGCGCCGACCAGGCCGTTGAGCACGGTGGGCTTGGCGGTGCGGGTGACGCCGGTGTGCCGGCCGGACGCGCCCTTGAACCGCTGCCGGTTCCAGCCGTGGCTGTTGACGGCGGCGGAGGTGGCGGCGCTGGGTGGTGCGGAGGTGACGGTCGGGGAGCTTCCGCCCGGCCGCGCCGCGGTGGTGCAGCCCGCCGCGGCCAGCACCAGTGCGAGCGCCGCGGCCGCCGCCCCCGTCCCACGTGTCGTCATCCGCCCAGGCTGCCCCGGACGGGTGCCCCGCCGCCACCCGGGCTGCGCCGCCCGGGAGGGGCGCACCGTCGCGCACCCAGGTGCGCCCCCGGCGAGCATCACGGGTGATCGACCGGCTATGCTGCCCGGGACGGCCTCGCTGGGGCCGTCTGCTGCTGCCGTGTCGACGACCGGCGCGCGCGGCGAACCGGGGCGGTAGCTCAGCCGGTTAGAGCAGGGGACTCATAATCCCTTGGTCGTGGGTTCGAGTCCCACCCGCCCCACCTTCTCGATGTGCGACGAGTGTCGTGACGACCCTTCGCGGGCGGGCCGCCGAGCCGGGGCCCCGCCGCCTTTCCACCGCATGCGACGTCGCAGAGTCTAGGCCGCGGCCACCCTCCTTCCCCGTGTGGCGCGCCGGAATTCACCCGCCCGTGGGCATCGGTCCCGACCGTCCCCGACGGCTCTCCGCCGCCTTCTCCGCGGCCGTTCGTCCCCTCCTTCCCGTCACCGGACCCTGGCGCCGCGCGCTCAAAAAGTGATATCACTTTGCCATCGGATGCGGATGCTCGCCGAAGGAGTCGCCCCATGACCACCCCGCCTTTCGCCGTCGAGGACGGTGCCGTTCTGGACCTCCCGGTCCCCAAGATCACCGAACGGGCCATCACCGGGGCGGCCGGCCTGCCGGTCCTCGGCGGCACGCTGCTCGGCCTGCTCGCCGGAGTCGGCTCGTTCGTCGCCGGTGCGGTCCAACTCTCCGGCGGCGGAAAGGGGTTGGGCATCGGGCTGATGGTCCTCGGGCCGGTGCTGCTGCTCGGCTCGGTGGTGCTGATGTGCGGGCTGACGGTGGTCTCGCCCGGACAGGCCCGGGTGGTCCAGCTGCTCGGGCGCTACCGGGGCACCGTCCGCGCCGAGGGCATGACCTGGCTGAACCCCTTCACCAGCCGGCGCCGGATATCCACCCGGATCCGCAACCACGAGACGGAGACCACCAAGGTCAACGACGCGGACGGCAACCCGATCGAGATGGCCGCCGTGGTGGTCTGGCAGGTCGAGGACACCGCGATGGCGGTCTTCGAGGTGGACGACTACGCCGACTTCGTCGCCATCCAGACCGAGACGGCCGTACGGCACATCGCCACCAGCTACCCGTACGACGCCCACCACGAGGGCCAGTTGTCGCTGCGCGACGGCGCGGACGAGATCGCCCGCAAGCTCTCCACCGAGATCGCCGCCCGGGTCGCCGCGGCCGGAGTGCGGGTCATCGAGTCCCGGATCACCAGGCTCGCGTACGCTCCGGAGGTCGCCCAGGTGATGCTCCAGCGCCAGCAGGCCGGGGCCGTGGTGGCGGCGCGCAGGCTGATCGTCGAGGGCGCCGTCGGTATGGTCGAGGAGGCGCTGGACCGGCTCGCCGAACGCGATGTCGTGGAGCTGGACGAGGAGCGCAAGGCCGCCATGGTGAGCAACCTCCTGGTGGTGCTCTGCGGCGACCGCGGCACCCAGCCCGTCGTGAACACGGGCTCCCTCTACCAGTAAGGCGAGGCCTTGGCGACGGAACGGAAGAAGCTCCTGTTGCGACTGGACCCTTCAGTTCACGACGCGCTGGCCCGGTGGGCCGGGGACGAACTGCGCAGCACCAACGCCCAGATCGAGTTCCTGCTCCGCCGCGCCCTCACCGACGCCGGCCGGATGCCCGGCGGCGCGGCCCGGCTCCCCCGGCGCGGACGCCCGCCCAAGGAGAGCCCGCCCGAGGAGAGCCCGGAGAGCCGCCCGGAGAACCCGGAGAGTCCGCAGAGCGGTGGTTCCGCGGCGGACTGACCGCGGCGGGCCGGGCACCGACCGAACGACCGGAGAACGAGATGGACCTGCTCGCCAAACTGCCCAGCAAGCCGCCCGCCGACCTCCCCGTCAACCTGCCCGAGAAGCTGTACCTGCTCGCCTACGACCCGCGGCGCGGGCGGATCACCCGGCAGTCCACCCTCCACCTGGTGCTGCAGGCGGCGGCGCTGACCGAACTGCTGCGCCGCGGACTGGTGCGCGAGGAGGGCCGGACGGCCGTCGCGAGGGTCCGGGACTCCGCCGCCTCGGCCGGCCTCGACCCGTACAGCGCCCACCTGCTGGGCCGGATCCAGGAGAAGCGGCCGCACAGCTGGAGCTGGTGGATCGGCCGCGCCCCCAGCGTCGGGCGCGACCAGCCGGCCCGGCGGATCCGGGAGGGCCTGGCGGAGGCGGGCTGGATCGGCCTCCAGCAGGGCCGGGCGGCCGGGGTGTTCCCGGTCACCCGGGTCACCCTGGACGGGCCCGAGGTGCGCGCGGCGCTGGCGGCCTCCGTCACCGCCGCGCTGAAGGGCCCGCTCAGCCGGGTGGACCCGGCCGACGCGGCGCTGGTGGCCCTGGTCGCCGCGGGGCGGCTGCGCACGGTGCTGGATCCCAAGCAGCGCCGGGAGCACCGAGGCCGGATCGAGAAGCTGTACCCGGCGGCCGGCCCGGTCCCGAAGGCGCTCGGCTCGGCCCTCGCCTGGCGCCAGGCGGGCCACACGGCGGAGATCGCCGTCCTGGGCTGACGGGCCGTCCACGGGGGTGGCGGCCTGTCCCGGGGCGCGGAGCCCGGCCGCCGCACCGGCGGGCCGGGCTCCGCGCGTCCGCCTTATGCTGGCCGGATGCTCGAAGCCGCCCTGCTGCCGACCCCGCTGGTGGACTGCACCGACGAGGCCTTCGCCCGGGCCGGGGTGGAGCTGCGGCTGAAGCGGGACGACCTGCTGCACCCGACCGTCCCCGGCAACAAGTGGCGCAAGCTGGCGCCCAACCTGGCCGCCGCCGTGGAGCGGGGCCACACCCGGCTGCTGACCTTCGGCGGCGCCTACTCGACCCACCTGCGGGCCGTCGCGGCCGCCGCCGGGGCGCTCGGACTGGAGAGCGTGGGGCTGGTCCGCGGCGAGGAGCTGGCCGACCGGCCGCGCAACTGGTCGCTGCGGGCCGCCGAGGCGGCCGGGATGCGGCTGGAGTTCCTGACCCGGGCCGCGTACCGGGAGGCCACCGGCCGGGCCGAGGGGGAGGACAGTGCGGCGGACCCGCTCCGCCGCTGGGGCCCCTGCCTGGTGCTCCCGGAGGGCGGCTCCAACGCCCTGGCCGCCGTCGGCGCGGCCGCGATCCCGGCCGAACTGCCCGACCTCGGCGAGCGGGACGTGGTCTGCTGCCCGGTCGGCACCGGCGGCACCCTGGCCGGCATCGCGGCCGGCCTGCCGG
>NZ_LFVW01000814.1:0-4171 GCF_001182915.1 Kitasatospora sp. MY 5-36 | reverse complement strand
CGGCAGCGCGGGCGCGGCGGCGCCGTTCAGCCCGGGCACGGTCAGGCCGGGGGACGGGGCGACGGGGGCGTCCAGGGAGAGTCCGACGCCGCTGACGTCGGCGACCAGGTGGGCCAGCGCCTGGGCCAGCCGCCGCTCGTCGGCGATCACCTCGACCGCGGCGGCGTGCACCGAGAACCGCACCCGGCCGGGGCCGACCAGCTCGCCGGCCTCCTCGACGGCCCGGCGGACCACCTTGTCCAGGCCGACCGGGACCCGGGACGCGGCCTTCGGCCCGTCCTTGCCGTCCTTGGCGCCGGCCTTGGGCTCCTTGCCGTCCTTGCCGTCCTTGGCCTCGGCGGCGCCGCTCTCGCCGGCCTCGCAGCGCTGGTGGTCGAGCACCCCGTCGATCAGCTTCCCGTACCGGCGGCACTCGGCGGCCAGCCGGCGCAGCGTCCAGTTGGCCTCCGGCCAGAGCTGGCCGGCCGGGTCGGCGGCGAGCGCGTCCAGCCGCTCGTTCAGCGCGTTCAGGGCACTGCCCAGCTCGCTCTCCAGGACGGCGGTGAGGTGCTCGTTGCGGGCGACCAGGGCGAGTTCGCGGCTGCGGTCGGTGAAGGTCATCACCGCGCCGACCAGCTGGTCGCCGTCCCGGACCGGGGCGGTGGTGAGGTCGACGGTGACCGGCCGGCCGTCCTTGCGCCACAGCACGGTGCCGCGCACCCGGTGCTTGCGCCCGGAGGTGAGGGTGTCCAGCAGCGCCGACTCCTCCAGCGCCAGCGGGGTGCCGTCGGCCCGGGAGTGCTGGATCAGCGGGTGCAGCTCGCGCCCGCCCAGCTCGCTCGCCCGGTACTCCAGGATGTGCGCGGCGGCCGGGTTGACCAGCACGCAGCGGCCTTCGAGGTCCACGCCGAGCACGCCCTCGGCGGCGGCCCGCAGGATCATCTCGGTCTGCTTGTGCTGGCGGCGCAGCTCGGCCTCGACGCCCAGCCGGCCGGAGAGGTCGCGGACCAGCAGCAGGAGCAGGTCGGAGGAGGAGGGCGAGTTCTCGCGGTACGAGTCGTACGGGGAACGCGCGTAGCCGCGGCCGTCGCCGTCGTCGGCGAAGTCGTTGCCGGACACCTCGACCGGGAAGGTGGTGCCGTCGGTGCGGTGGGCGGTCATCCGGACCGGGCGGTCGAGGGCGTCGCCGTCGCGGGTGGCCGGTCGCATCGAGCCGGGGATGCGGCTGGGGTCGAACTCGGGCAGCAGACCCAGCACGCCCATGCCGACCAGTGAGGTGCCCGGCGCCT
This sequence comes from Kitasatospora sp. MY 5-36, assembly GCF_001182915.1. Classification (NCBI taxonomy): domain Bacteria; kingdom Bacillati; phylum Actinomycetota; class Actinomycetes; order Kitasatosporales; family Streptomycetaceae; genus Kitasatospora; species Kitasatospora sp. MY 5-36. The sequence continues at coordinate 2,903 of NZ_LFVW01000814.1, read as the reverse complement.
GCAACGCCTGGACCGCCGCGCTGTTGGCGTCCACGACGGTGCCGTTGCTGTTCACCAGCAGCAACGCGTCGGGCAGGGCGTCGAGTATGGCGGCGAGGCGAGCAGCGCCTCGGATCGGCCTGCTGCTCACGTCGACAGGTCTCCTCGGCTCGGGGCAGCTCCTCCGGAGACGGCAGTATCTCATTCTTCTTTGCGGCGGAGTCGACCCGCCTAGTAACGTTGGCGGCGGTTGGTGCCGAGCCCCACGGTTGTGGCATCATCACTGACACACGGAACGGCTCCGCTCGCGCGGGTACGATCCCTGTGGGGAGGCTTCGCCTAGTCCGGTCTATGGCGCCGCACTGCTAATGCGGTTTCGGGGTTATTCCTGATCGAGGGTTCAAATCCCTCAGCCTCCGCCAGTCGGGAGCCCCCGTCGACGATCTCGTCGACGGGGGCTCTTCGCGTTCCCGGACACGTTCCCGGCTGCGGTCCGGCTGCGGTCCGGGACGGCCCGGAGCGTGGCCCCGGCGGCGCGCGGGAGGAGGTCGGGAGGGGTCGGGTGAGGCCCGGAACAACCGATTTCGTCCTACGCCGCAGGTCATGTAATGTTGTCCCCGCAACGCCCCGGCGGCAACGTTCACCAGGGCGAGCGCTCATAGCTCAACGGATAGAGCACTTGACTACGGATCAAGAGGTTGCAGGTTCGAATCCTGCTGAGCGCACCATCGAGAAGCCCCCGGCCACCGGCCGGGGGCTTCTCCGTTTCCCCGGCGTACCCGGCGAGTGATTCGAACACAGGCCGCGGGTGGGTGGCCGCGTCCCGGAGGCCGGTGTCCGCCGAATGGGCCCGGAGGTGCCATTCCCGCGTCCGTTCGGGTGGCGCCGATTGCCGCCTAATGGATGAAATGCAGCCGTTTCGGGTACATCCCGTCCTGCCGCCCGGATGACCGCCGAACGGGTGGGACACGGCCAAAAGCACCGGTGTCGCAGTATGACCGGCCCAGGATCGTGATTCCTTTTTGTCGGATCTTGTGCAGACTGCCCACCCCCCGGCAGCCGACCGCGAAGGAGAGCCGGATGAGCCGACAGTTTCCCCGTACGGCTGTCGCCCTGGCCGTCCTCGCGAGCGGGCTGCTGACCGCGTGGAACGTCCCGCTCGCGGCGGCCTTGCAGTCCCCCGACACCCGGTCCGCCGAACACCGGGCGGTGCCGCCCTCCGGGCTCCCGGCCCGGGTCGACCTCGACGCCGCCCCGCAGGAGTACGGCACCACCACGCACGTGGCCTCCGACCTCCTTCTGGGCGCCGGCGCGACCGCCCCGGCGCGCACCGGCCGCAGCGGCGCCGACGTGTCGGTCGCCTTCCCCTTCCCCACCGAGGCGGCGATCGGCCGCTACTACCGGCTCACCGTCCCGGTCGCGGTCGGCGACCGGCCCGCCACCCTGGCCGGCTGGATCGACTTCGGCCGCACCGGCCGGTTCGACCCCGCCCAGCGGGTGCAGACCGAGATCCCGGCCGGCGCCGCCACCGCGACCCTGGAGTGGACCGTCCCGCCCGGCGCGGCCTCGGGTGGGACCTGGGCCCGGCTGCGGATCGGCCGCGACGCCGGACAGCTCGTCTCCTCCGGCGGCTTCGCCGATTCCGGACAGGCCGCCGACCAGCGGATCGAGCTGACCGTCGGCGCCGCCCGGCCGGAGATCGCCGAGCCGGTCGCCGGTGCCGTCCTCGCCGACGCCCGCCCGCAGGTCAGCGGCCACGGCGCGGTCGCCGGCGCCACGGTGGAGGTCCGGGAGGGCGACACCGTCCTCTGCCGGACCGAGGTCGGGAGCGGCGGTGACTGGTCCTGCCGCCCCGGCACGGAGCTGGCCGTCGGTCCGCACGCCCTTACCCCGGTGGAGACCACCGGCGGCGGCGTGGTGCTGCGCGGCGATCCGGTCACGGTCGACGTGAAGACCGTGCCGCCGGGCGCTCCCACGCTCACCGTCCCCGCGTACACCAACGACCCGGGGCTCCGGCTCACCGGCACCGGCGAGGCGGGCAGCACCGTCTCGGTCCTCGACGAGGGCTCCAGCGACGAACTGTGCATCACGGGGGTGCCGGCGGGCGGCGCGTGGTCCTGCCTGCCGGTCGAGGACCTGACGGTCGGGAAGCACCTGCTCACCCCGGTCGCGGTCGACCGGGCGGGCAACCGGACGGCCGGGCTGCCGGTCCCGCTGGTCGTCTCCACCGCCCTGCCGGGCCGGCCGGTGCTCACCTCGCCGGCCCCGGGGGAGACCGTGCGGGTCAGCCGGCCGAAGCTGGCCGGCCGGGCGGATCCGGGCACGGACGTGCTGGTCACGACGGGGGCCGACGCGGGCGCGGAGCCGGAACCGCGGACGGTGCTCTGCGGGGCGACGACGGCGTTCGACGGGAGCTGGAGCTGCACGGCCAACCGGGACCTGGCGGCCGGGGAACAGTGGCTGACCGTCACGGCGACCGACCGGGCAGGGAACGCGGCCTCGGCGGAGCCGGTGCCGGTACGGGTCGCCACGACGGAGGCGGCGCCCGCTCCGGGGGCGTCGAGCCCGGCGGTGCCGAGTGCGGCGGCGCAGACTTCGGTACTGCCGAGCGCGGCGGCTCCGAGTGCGACGGCAACGGCGACGGCTTCGGTTCCGGGAGCGTCGAGCCCGACGGCGGCGGTGTCGGCGTCGAGTTCGGCAGCGAGCCCGGTGGCGGCGAGGCCGGGGTCGCCGACTCCGGTGGCATCAGGTGCGGTGGCGGTGCCCTCGGGCCCCGCCAAGCCGAGCTCGAGCGCCCAGGGTGCGGCGGTGGCCTCGCCGACTCCGTCCGTGGCGGCGCCCGCGGGGGTGCCGGTCGCCGTTCCGTCGGTGGGCGCACGGCCGGTGACGGCGAGTCCGGTGGGCTCCGGTCCGTCGGCGGGCCC
>NZ_LFVW01000813.1:0-4172 GCF_001182915.1 Kitasatospora sp. MY 5-36 | reverse complement strand
CCGGGCGGCAGGTCGGCGGCGGTGACCACGGCGTGCACCCCGGGCAGCGCCAGCGCGGCCGAGGTGTCGATGCCGCGGATCCGGGCGTGCGGGTGCGGCGAGCGCAGCACGGCGCCCCACAGCAGGCCCTCGGCCCAGAGGTCGGCCGCGTACGGGTAGATGCCGAGCGCCTTCGGCAGCGCGTCGCCGCGCAGCGGGGAGCTGCCCAGGCCGATCGGCTCCGGTGCGCCGCCCTCGCCGCCGTCCTGCTGGAGTGCTGCGCCGATGTCGGTAGGCGACGTCATGATGCGTGGTCGTCCTCGGGGAGCCGGATGCCGTGGGCGGGGGTGGCCCCGTACGGGACACCGGCCGGGGCGCCGCCCTCGGCCGGGGCACCGTGCGGGTGCGGAGCGGGGTACGGGGTGCCGTGCGGCGGCGTGCCGTCGTAGACGGTGCCGGGCAGCGGGGTGCCGTGCGCGGGGGTGCCGTGCGGCGGCGTGCCGTCGTAGCCGGCGCCGGGCAGCGGGGTGCCGTGCGCGGGGGTGGGCTCGTAGACCGGGGCGTCGTACCCGGCGTCGTAGCCGTTCTGCTGCTGGTGGCCGTCCGGGTAGGGCAGGTAGGTGCCGTGCGCGGGGGTGGCCTGGTAGGGCTGCTCGGGGTAGCCCTGCGGCGGGTAGTACACCTGCTCGTCGGCGGCCTGGGCGGGGATGGCGTCCCGGATCGGGGCCAGCACGGTGGTGTCGTACACGCCGGTGTCGTAGCCGCCCTGGGGGTCGCCGTACGGCACTCCGGCCGGGGCCGGCCCGACGCCCGGCTGCCCGACGGCGTGCTGCGGGACGGCGTGCTGCTCGACGGGCTGCTGCGGGACGGGCTGCTGCTCGACGGCCTGCTGCGGGACGTGCTCGATCCAGTCCCCGGCGTCGGCGTAGACCGGCGGCTCGACGGCCTGCCCGGGCTCGACCGGCGCCTCCGCCGGCCGTGCGGCGGGCGGCTCCGCGACGGGCTCGGCGACCGGCTCGACCGGGGCCTCGGCGGCCTGCGCGGCGGCCTCCTCCGCCTGCTCGGCCTCCAGCGCGCGGGCGTCCGCGACGGTCTGGACGGCGGCCAGCACGCCCCGGTAGCCGGTGCAGCGGCAGAGGTTGCCGCACAGGGCCTGACGGGCCTCCACCTCGGTGGGCCGGTGGTTGCGTTGGAGCAGGTCGTGCACCGCCATCGCCATGCCGGGGGTGCAGTAGCCGCACTGGACGGCGCCGGAGGCGGCCAGCGCCTGCTGGACGGCGCTCGCACCACCGGCGGCCGACAGGCCCTCGACGGTGTTGATCTCGCTGTCGGCGGCCAGCGCGGCGGGCACCAGGCAGCCGGCCACCAGCTGGCCGTCCACCTGCACCGAGCAGGCCCCGCATTCGCCCTGCTCGCAGCCGTCCTTGGCGCCGGCCAGGCCGAGCCGCTCGCGCAGCACGTAGAGCAGGCTCTCGCCGATCCAGGCGTCGGTGACGGGCCGTTCGAAACCGTTGACCCGCAGCGTGTACGAGGCGCACGGGCGCAGCTCGCGGCTGACCTGCGGGGAGAGGCCGAGCGGGTCGGCGTCGAGGGTCTCGATGGGGTCTGTGGTCACTTCAGCACCCTTCCCAGCGCCCGTCGGGCCAGCACCGATACGGTACGCCGCAGCCGAACGGCGGCCGCTGTCGGCCCCTCGGTCACGGCCTCCCAGGCGCCCTCGGCGCCGTAGTCGTCGGGGACGCAGGCGGCGGCCACGTACTCGCCGAAGGCGGCGGTCGCGGCCGGGTCGATCTCCCGGCTGCCGTCCCAGTCGATGCAGCCGGCCACCCAGGCCTCGGCTTCCAGCGGGCGCAGCGGCACCGGCGCGACGGCCCCGACGGCGCAGCGCACCGAGCGCCTGGCCGGGTCGAGGACGAGGGCGACGGAGGCGGTGGCGCGGGCCGGGCCGCTGCGGCCGGTGGCCTTGAGGAAGACCTGCGGGGCGTGCAGCAGCGGGACGCGCACCCAGGTGAGCAGTTCGCCGGGGCGCACCGGGTCGAGTCCGGTGAGCAGGTGACTGACCGGCACCTCGCGGGTGCCCCCGGCCCGGGTCAGGGTGACGCCGGCCTCCAGCGCGGTGAGCACCGGGAGGGTGTCGCCGGCCGGGGCGGCGGTGACGATGTTCCCGCCGAGGGTGCCGACGTTGCGGACCTGCGGCGGGCCGGCGGTGCGGGCGGCGTCGGCGAGCGCGGGGATGAGCGCGGCGAAGTCGGGGCGGTCCATCCGGGCGTGGGTGAGTCCGGCGCCGAGGACGGCGGTGCCGCCGTCCTCGTAGCGCCAGCCCCGCAGTTCGGTGATCCGGCCGAGGCCGACCAGGGCGGCGGGTCGCAAGCGGCCGGCGTTGACGGCCTCCATCAGGTCGGTGGCTCCGGCCACCGGTACCGCGGCCGGAGCGGCGGCCAGCGCGTCGACGGCCTCGTCGAGGGAGGCCGGCAGCATGATCGTCCGGTTCACCTGGGTCCCACCGTGCTCCACTTGCTCATCGATCGCCTGCCGCCCGCCGGCCTGCGGCCGTGCCGTCCTGCGTCAGCAGCCCGGCCTGGCCCGTAGGGTACGGGCGATCGGGCCGGGTTGGGCAACTCTGGCACACAATGCTCGATGATCATTTCGGGGCCGGTGAACGGGGCTGCCCGATTGGGACCGATACCGGGCGGTATCTGCCCCGACCCGCTCCGGGCCAGGGCAGATGTTCATCAGTTCTTGACGTCCGATGACCGCTCAGAAGTTCCCGGTCAGCACGACCGGGGCGTGTCACGGGGGTCCCGGCGGCCCCGGAAAGGGCCCCCGGGACACCCCCTAACGGACCGGCGGCGGGCCCTCGATCGGCCGGCCGGCCGGGGCGGGCCAGCGCTGCCACGGGTGCGGCCCGTCGGCCGGGCGGTACTCGACGCCGAGCGCGTCCAGCGCCTTCAGGTGGGTCGTCAGCCGCCGCTCGAAACCGGCGAAGTCCCGCTCGGCCGGCTCGGCGGGCAGCGCGGACCAGGCGACCTCGGCGAAGGCGACCAGCCGGGGGAAGGCCCGGTAGTCGATGTCCCGGGCGCTGTCCATGAACTCGCTCCACAGGTTGGCCTGGGTGCCGATCACGTGCCGGGCGGCGGCCTCGTCCAGCTGCTTCGGGACGGGCTCGAACCGGTAGACGTCCTCCAGCGTGCGCACGAAGCCGACCGGGATCGGCTCGTCCGGCCCGTCCGCCTGCCGGTGGTCGAAGTAGACGTGCTGCTCGGGGCACATCACCACGTCGTGCCCGGCCTTCGCGGCGGCGATCCCGCCGCCGAAGCCGCGCCAGGAGGAGACCGCGGCGCCGGGCGCGAGCCCGCCCTCCAGGATCTCGTCCCAGCCGATCAGCCGGCGGCCGCGCTCGGCGAGCCAGCGGTCGAAGTGCCGGATCAGGTGGCTCTGCAGTTCGTCCTCGTTGGCCAGGCCCAGCTCGCGGATCCGCGCCTGCGCGGCGGCGCTGTCCTTCCACTGCTCCTTGGGGCACTCGTCGCCGCCGAGGTGGACGAACTCGGACGGGAAGAGCTCCAGGACCTCCTCCAGCACGCCCTCGAAGAAGCGCAGGGTCTCCTCGGAGGCGTTGAGCACGTTGTGGCTCACCCCCCAGTCGGTCCACACCCCGAGCGCGGCGGTGTCCACCACGTCGGTGTTGCCCAGCTCGGGGTAGGCGGCGACGGCGGCCTGGGTGTGGCCGGGCAGGTCGATCTCCGGGACGACGGTGATCCCGCGGGCGGCCGCGTAGGCGACGATCTCGCGCAGGTCGTCCTGGGTGTAGAAGCCGCCGTGCGGGCGGTCGTCGCGGCGCTGTCCGGCCCGGTACCCGACCATCGAGCGGTCCCGCCAGGAACCGCGCGCGGTCAGCCTCGGGTAGCGCTTGATCTCGACCCGCCACCCCTGGTCGTCGGTCAGGTGCAGGTGCAGCACGTTGAGCTTGTGCGCGGCCAGCAGGTCGACGAAGCGCAGCACGTCCGCCTTGGGCAGGAAGTGCCGGGCGACGTCGAGCAGCGCGCCGCGCCAGCCGAACCGGGGGGCGTCCTCGATGTCGGCGCCGGGCAGCACCCAGCCCTCGTGGCGCAGCGGCGAGCGGCGGTAGGCGTCCGGCCCGAGCAGCTGCCGCAGGGTCTGCGCGCCCCACAGCGCGCCGGCCGGGCCGCCCGCGG
>NZ_LFVW01000812.1:0-4186 GCF_001182915.1 Kitasatospora sp. MY 5-36 | reverse complement strand
AGGACGTCCCGACGGCCGCCGCCGCACCCGCCGCCACCGCCCCGACACCGGTGCCGACCCCGCTGCCCGCGGAGAGCCCGACGCCCACGGCGACGGCCACACCGACCGCGACCCGCACCGCCACCGCGACACCGCAGCCCAACCCGGAGCGCCAGCTGGTGGACCTGGTCAACGCCGAACGCGCCAGGGCCGGCTGCGCCCCGCTGCGGATCGACCCCCGGCTGCACGGCTCGGCCCAGAAGCACGCGGACGACATGGCCACCCGCGGCTTCTTCGACCACGTCAACCCGGACGGTGTCCGGACCGAGGCCCGGATCACCGCCGCCGGCTACCGCTGGTCCCAGTGGGGCGAGAACCTCGACCGGGGCCCGACCACCCCGGCCGCCGTCTTCGCCCGCTGGATGGACGGCGGGATCCACCAGTCCAACATGCTCGACTGCGGATTCAAGGACATCGGCGTCGGCTTCGCCACCAACGCGGCCGGCACCCCCTACTGGACCCAGGACCTCGGAGCCCCGATGTCCTGAGCCATGGGCGGGGACTACGCCGGAGTGGCCGCCACCAGGCCGTTCGCCGACCCGGTCACGTAGCCCGTGGCATCCCCGAGGACGCCGCCCGCGTCACCGACCTGCCCGGGCACCAGGTCCGGAGCGCTGCTCAGCGGCCCGGGCAGTCCCTCCTGCCCGCCCACGGCACTGGCGTGCGCGCTCGGCGCGGTGAGGGAGGCCACGACACCGACGGCGATCGAGGCGACGGCAAGCATGCTGCGCTTCTTCATGGCCGGTCCAACGACGCTGCGCCGGAAGGGTTACGGCCCGGCGTGCCCGAGCGGCGTGCCCGGCCGGCGGCCCTCAGTGGTGCCAGGGCAGCTGGACCGGGTCAGTGGGGACACGCCCGGCCACCAGCTCGGCCGCCAACCCGGCGAGGCCGAGGGGGTAGACCGTCTCGCCGGTGGCCGCGAGGTCGGTGACGGACCACCAGCGATAGCCGGCGTGGTACTTGCGCTCGTTCGCCTCCTGGCCGCTGACATCGACCTGGTGGCCCGTGACGCGAAGCCGGAAGAAGACGTCCCGGAAAATCCCTTCGGCCCAGCCGACATCCGCGTATCCGGAGGTCTCCGCGACGGCTGACCGCAAGGCCTCCGGCTCCACGGACAGGCCGGTCTCCTCGCGAAGCTCGCGGGCTGCCGCCTCTGCCAGGGTCTCCCCGTCCTCGACACCACCGCCGGGCGTGCACCATCCGTGACCGCTCTCGGGAGCGTCCGGGTCGACATGGAACTTCAGCAGGAGCAGGCGGTCCAGCTCGTCGATCAACAGGACACGGGCGGATTCGCGGCGGTAGCTTCCCTGATCGGACATGCCGGCAGCGTAACCCTGGACGGCCCGCGAGCCGACCGGGACTCTGCCGGGCGGCGGGCGGGCCGTGGGAACCACCATGGCCCCACCCGCCCCTGCCGGTCAGGGGCGTGCGAGCCGCGACCGGACGCACGGCGGCGCGCCGGGCGTGCACCAGCAGTCCCAGCCGCGCCGTCAGAGCGTTCCGGAGCCCCGCGCCACCGCGGGCCCGCCCGCCACCGCGGCCCCACCCTCCCAGAGCGACGCCCCGGGAACCGGCGCCCCGGGAGCCCCCGGAGCCGCCCCCGCCAGGCCCACCGGGCCCACCACCCAGTCCGGGTGACCGGGCATCGGCGGCGTCCGCAGCCCGTACAGCCAGTCGTCGAGGAAGCCCCGCAGGTCCTGCCCGGACACCGCCGAGGCCGTCCGCACGTAGTCCTCGGTGGTCGCGTTCCCGGACCGGTAGGTGCGCAGGAACGCCCGCTCGATCCGGTCGAAGGCCGCCGCCCCGACCTTCTCCCGGAGCGCGAACAGCACCAGCGCGCCGCCCGTGTACCGCTGGCTGTCGAAGAGGTCGGCGGCGGTGGGGGAGGCGACCGGCCCGGAGTCGTGCCGCCACTGGTCGCCCAGCCCGTAGAGGTAGCGCATCCGGTCGGTCAGCGTGGTGTAGCCCCAGGCGTCCGGCCATCCGCGCTCGTAGCGGTACACCAGTCCGTAGAAGTCGGCGTGGCCCTCGTTGAGCCAGAGGTCGGACCACCTGGCGGGGGAGACGCTGTTGCCGAACCAGGAGTGGACCAGCTCGTGCATCATGTGCGAGCCGATCGCCGGTTCCGCCTGCCGCAGGAAGTTCGGCTTGTAGAGGGTGAGCGTCTGGGTCTCCAGGCCGGTGAAGGCGAACGCGGCCGGATCGTCCGTGTTGGCCGGCAGGAGCCCGTACGTCTCGAACGGGAAGGGCCCCAGGTGCGCTTCGGCCCAGGCGAGCTGGCCGGGGGTGAGGGCGAGCGCGGGTTCCAGTTCGGCGGCGCGCGCGGTCGGCACGACGTCGCGCAGCGGCAGGCCGTGCGGGCCGGTGCGCTCGCGCACGGTGTAGTCGCCGACCGAGACCTGGACCAGCTCGGTGGCCATCGGCTCGCGGGACACGTACCGGCGGGTGGTGCGGCCGTCGCCGCGCCGTTCGGTGGCCGTCAACTCGCCGTTGGCGACGCCGAGGAGAGCGTCCGGGGCGGTCACGGAGATGGTGAACCGGGCCTTGTCGCTGGGGTGGTCGTTGCATGGGAAGACGGTGTGCGCGCTGTTCGGCTGGCCGGCCACCGCGAAGCCGTCCGGGGTGGGGACCCAGCCGGTGTGCGGCAGCGCGGCGCGCGGGTCGGCGGTGTACTCGACGGTCAGCCGGGCGACGGCGCCAGGGCGGAACGGCCTGGCCGGAGTGACCGTCAGCTTCTCGTCGTGGGCGGCGAAGCCCGCCGGCCGCCCGTCGACCCGGACGGCGCGCACGGCCAGGCCGAGCGCGTCCAGGTCCAGCCGGGCGAGCGCGCGGTCGGGCCGGACGGTGAGCACGGCCGTGCCGTCCACCGTCCGGGGCCCGTCCCGGTAGTCGAAGGCCAGGTCGTACCCGAGCACCCGGTACCCGGTGTTCCCGAGCGAGGGGAAGACCGGATCGCCGAGCCCGTCGGCGGCGCCGGCCGTCGGCACGCTCGCGGACAGCAGCACCGCGCTGAGCGTGAGTGACGGGACGAGCCGGGCGCGGGGCCTGAAGAGCCTGAAGGGCCTGAGGAGGCGGAGGGGCCTGGACAAGGGTGATCACCGCACTTCACGAGCGGGAGCGGAGGCGGAGCCCCCGGGACGGGGAGAGCCTGGCCCACGGATGCTAGTGGACCGTCGGGCCGGCGCGGGCGCGATCGGCGCGGTCCGACGGTGCGGCATGGTGCGACGGCGGAGCTCGGTCCGGCGACACACCGTGTCCCCCGGACGGCCCACGGTGATGGCGCGGCGCCCGTACGCGGTCTAACGTCAGGAGTGCATCGTCCCCTGACGGACGAGCCACGGCCGTCGGAAAACCTGGCCAGGTCCGGCGGCCGTACTTTCCTGCCCGGGCGCCGTGCGCCCGGACGCACCCCGTAGGCTTGGCGGTCGAGACGACGCCCGCGTACCGGATGCCAGGAGCCGCCGTGACCAGCCCAGCCTCGCCCGTTCTGGTGATCGGCGAGTGCGTCGCCGACATCGTCCGAACGAGTGACGTCCCGGACCGGGTGCACCCCGGCGGCAGCCCCGCGAACGTCGCGTACGGCCTCGCCCGGCTGGGCCGACCGGCCACCCTGCTCACCGAACTGGGGCCGGACGCCAACGGCCTGCTGATCCGGCGGCACCTGGAGTCGGCGGGGGTGCGGGTCCGGGCCGCCGAGGTCGCCCGGACGCCCTCGGCGGTGGTGGAGCTGGACGGGCAGGGGCGGGCCCGCTACACCTTCGACATCCACTGGACGCTCCCGCCCACCGAACTCGCCGAGCCGCCCGCCGCGATCCACCTCGGTTCGATCGCGGCGGTCACCGAGCCCGGCGCGGGTTCGGTGCTGGCCCTGGTGGAGCGCTGGCGCGGGCACGCGCGGATCAGCTACGACCCGAACGTGCGCCCGGCGCTGATGGGCGACCGGGCCGGGGCCGTCCGCCGGGTCGAGCGCTGGGTGGCGCTGAGCGACCTGGTCAAGGTCAGCGACGAGGACCTGGACTGGCTCTACCCGGGCGAGCGGCCCGAGGCGGTCGCCGAGCGCTGGCTGGCCCTCGGCCCGGCCGTGGTCGCGGTCACCCTCGGCGCCGAGGGCGCCATGGACCGGCTGCTGTCCGACATCCTGAACGCC
>NZ_LFVW01000811.1:0-4210 GCF_001182915.1 Kitasatospora sp. MY 5-36 | reverse complement strand
CCAGGGGATCGGGGCGCACCGGCTGGCCGAGGTCGGGCTGGTCGACGAGGTGGTCCCGGAGCTGCCGGACGCCGCCGAGGAGCCGGCGGCCTTCTGCGCCCGGCTCGGGCAGGCGGTCGGCGCGGCGCTCGGCGCCCTGTCGGCGACCACCGAAACGGACCGGCTCGCGGCCCGGGCCGTCCGGCACCGACGGCTGGGCGACCTCCGTTAGGACCCGCCTCCCACCTCCTGCCGCTCGGCGCGGCGGTGTGGCGCCGGTCCCGCCGCTCGGGTGTGGCGCCGGTCTCAGCGCGGGGTTGATCGTCTGTACCCACCGTGCTTCGACCGGGCCGGCGAGTGACGCCCGCCGAGCCCCGCACGGTGAGTGCGCTCACACGTGATCAACACCCACGACGGGCGGTAGTAGACACCCCCGGAACGCCCGCGCCACCCCGGCACCCCCCGCGTTCGCGCTGCTCACCCCCGCTCCGCACGCTCCGCGCGACCGCCCCTTCGAATCCACGGCGGCCCCTTCCGTACGACCGTGGGTCGTACCGAGGGGGTCTTGGCGGGGGCCGATGCCGTCTGCCAACAATGGCTCAGTCGTCAGCCGCACCGGCACCTGTCCCGCCGGTGAACGGCTTGCTGCCGGGTCACGACCCCGCGACCGTTACGGCCCCTGTCCGGCCGAGGTCCGCGGCGGGGAGTGACCCGGCCCAACCCGATTGAGGTCCTGCTCTTTATGCCCGCTTTCAAGCTCCGTATGCGCACCTCCGCCGCGATCCTCGCCGGCGCCGCCGGTCTGACCGCCCTGGGCGCGGGTGTCCTGCCCGCCACCGCGAACGCCGCCACCGCCTCCCCGCAGGCCATCGCCGCCCAGATCGTCCCGGCCAACCAGCTGGCGTCCTTCAGCCAGATCATCGCCCACGAGTCGAGCTGGAACGTGTCCGCGACCAACGCGAGCTCCGGCGCGTACGGCCTGGCCCAGGCGCTGCCGGGCTCCAAGATGGCCTCGGCGGGCTCGGACTGGAAGACCAACCCGGCCACCCAGATCAAGTGGGCGCTGGACTACATGAACACCCGCTACGGCAGCCCGAACGCCGCCTGGAACTTCTGGCAGGCCAACCACTGGTACTAAGCCGACCCCATCGGCCCACCAGCCTCCGACCGTCACCTGACCACTCCCCCTCACCCCGGGGGTCGGACAGGGACCACCGGGGTGCCCGAGAGGGCCCGGACCCGCGCGATCCGCGTGGTCCGGGCCCTCTTGTGGTTCCCCGGCGCCCGTGGGCGGCGGGCTCCGCAGGTGCTCAGGCTCCGGCTCCTCGGGCCCCGGCTCCTTGGGCCCCGGCTCGGGTACTACAGCTCGTGGACTACAGCTCGCCGGTGAGTCCGAGCAGCTCGCGCATCCGCGCGTACTTGGCGGCCAGCCGCTCGGCGGTCGCCGGGTCCAGCACGGCGAGGCGGGCCGGATCGGAGTTGTGCGCCAGGTCCGCGCGCTTGACCAGCAGCGCGCCCGGCGTGGCCAGGATGCGAGCCGTGTACTCCTCGACCGGCTCGTCCCGGCGCCGGGTGAGCGCGTCCACGATCGCCTTGGTCTCCTCCGGCAGCGCGGCCCCGGCCAGCCACTCCCGGCTCAGCCGGTCGTCCTCGACGGTGTCGTGCAGCCAGCCCGCCGCGACCTGCGCCGCGCTGCCGCCCCGCGCCGCCGTCCCGTGGGCGACCGCCGCGATGTGCTCGCCGTACGGGTGGCCGTTCTTGTCCACCTGCCCCCGGTGGGCCCGGCGCGCGATCGCCTCCACCTCGGACAGGCTCAGGTACTGGTCCTCCATCGGCTCATCGTAGGCCCGGGCGGTCGGCGTCGCTCCGGGCGGTCGGCCTCGTTCCGGGCGGTCGGCCTCGTTCCTGGCCCGCCGATCCCGCCGACGGCCCGACCCGGCTGGCGTGCCCGCGACAGGCCCGTTGATCACCTCGCCGACGGCCACTGGTTTACTGCCCCGGGGGTTCATGGGCTTCGGGGGGTCACCGCGCTCGGGAGTCGGCGCCCCCGACGGGAGACCCCCGTCGCACCGGCAGATCCGCCCGAGCGATCCGAGGAACCATGCCAGCCCTGCACCCCCTGCTGTCCGCCTTCGCGCCGATCTGGGCGCTCACCGGCGTCGGCTACGTCGTCGGCCGCACCGGGCTGCTCGGGCCGCAGGCCGAGACGGTGCTCAACCGGTTCGTCTTCCACGTGGCGATGCCGGCCGCGCTGTTCCTGATGATCGCCCGCACCCCGCTGGACCGCTTCGCCAACGCCTCGATGCTCGCCTTCACCGCGGGCACGGTGGTCACGATCGGCCTCGGTCTGCTCGTCGGGCGGCTGCTGTTCCACCGCAAACCCGGCGAACTGGCCGTCGGCGCGATGGCCTCCGGCTACGTCAACTCGGCCAACCTCGGCATCCCGGTGACCATGCAGGTCCTCGGCGACGCCTCCTTCGTGGCGCCCGTGGTGCTGTTCCAGATCCTGGTGGTCACCCCCGCCGTCCTGGCAGTCCTGGACGGCGGCGCGGCCGGGCGGCGGGCGCTGCTCACCCTGCCCGTCCGCAATCCGATCCTGCTGGCCACCGCCCTGGGCGCCCTCGCCTCGGCGACCGGCGTGCACCTGCCCGCCGAGCTGAATCGTTCCTGCGAACTGCTCGGCGGCGCCGGCGTCCCGACCGCGCTGATCACCCTCGGCATATCGCTGCACAACCGCCCGCCGGCGGAGGGCCGTCCGCGCCGCACCGAGGTCGGGCTGACCGTCGCGCTCAAGACCCTGGTCCAGCCGCTGGTGGCCCTCGCCGTGGCCGGCCCGCTGCTCCACCTGCCCGCGCACCAACTGCTCACCGTGGTGCTGTTCTCCGCGCTGCCCACCGCCCAGAACGTGTACACCTACGCCCGCGAGTACCGGCAGGGCATCGCCCTCGCGCGGGACGCGGTGCTCTGGTCGACGCTGGTGTCGATGGCGACGCTGTCGGTGATCAGCTGGACTCTCGGCCCCGCGTAGCCCCGGCCCTCCCTGGACGCTCAGTTCTCCCGGGCGGCCGCCACCACCCCGGTCATCGCCGTCAGGAAGCGTCGGGCCGTGTCCAGCTCCGCCGGCTCGAACTGCCGCATCGCCGCGACCAGATCGCCGATCAGCCCGCCGAAGAAGCCCTCCCCCAGCTCCATCGCCCGCTCCTCCACCAGCAGCCGCACCCGGCGCCGGTCCCGCGGGTCCCGCTCGCGCCGGATCAGCCCGAGCCGCTCCAGCCGGTCCACCAGGCCGGTGGTGCCCGCCGAGTTCAGCCCCAGCGCCTCGCCGAGCCGGCCCGGGGTGACCACCTCCCCGGCCCTGGCCGCGTCCAGCAGGTGGATCAGCGCCCGCAGATCGGTCGGATGCAGACCGTTGCGGGCCGCGAACTCGGCTCCGAACAGGTCGAGTTCGACCGTCAGGCCACGCAGCAGGTGCACCAGCCGCATCGGGTCGGCAACCTCGGACACCCTGTCGTCCTTCCTCGGGGAGGCATGTGCGACTATTCTCTCGCTCAGCGAGATACTTGTTCAGCACGATACATGTTCAGCGTAATACTCGTTCACCGCGACACTTGCCCGGCGAATGGTCCAGCCGGCTCGGCCGCCATCACACCACACCCGCGGAGGCCCTCATGTCCGCCCGCACCGCCCCCTTCCTCGCCGCCTACGACGCGCTGCTCGCCCGCTGGCCCGTCCCGGTCGAAGCGCTCACCGTCCGCACCACCCACGGCACCACCCGGATCAACGCCTGCGGACCCGCCGACGGCCGCCCGCTCGTCCTGCTCCACGGCGGCGGCGCCACCTCCACCCTGTGGTTCGCCAACGCCGGCGCCCTGGCCGAAGCAGGACACCGCGTCCTCGCCGTCGACCTCATCGGCGACCCGGGCCGCAGCGTCCACGACGGCGCCGCCCTCGACGGCGTCCCCGGCCTGCTCGGCTGGCTGGACGCCGTCCTCGACGGACTCGGCGTCCAACAGGCCGACCTCTGCGGCCACTCGTACGGCGGCTGGATCGCCCTGGAGTACGCCCTGCACGCCCCCACCCGGGTCGGCCGGCTCGCCCTGCTCGACCCCACCCAGTGCTTCGCCGGCTTCCGCCCCGGCTACCTGCTGCGCGCCCTCCCCCTCTTCCTCCCCCACCGCACCCCGGCCCGCGCCCGCGCCTACCTCGACTGGGAAACCGGCACCACCCCCCG
>NZ_LFVW01000810.1:0-4231 GCF_001182915.1 Kitasatospora sp. MY 5-36 | reverse complement strand
ATGGTCGCGGGCACCGTGCCGCCCGCCGGGGCCGCCGCCGCGACGGCCGCCGCCGCACTCGCCCTGGCCGCGGCCGGACTGCTCGACGGATGGTCAGTTCTCCGCCTCCCGCTGGCCGTTGCGGTCGGCACGGGCTGCTCCTGGCTGCTGCTCCGGCGGTGCGTGCGCAGGTTCGGCGGGATCACCGGGGACGTGCTCGGCGCGATGGCCGAAACCGCCGCGACCGCCTCGCTGTTCGCCCTGGCGTTGCTCGGCTGACACCGGGCGGCGCGTGATCCCACCATGCGGACTACCATGCGTGGAGCACCGCAGCCCTGCACCGTGGCAGGTCCTGCCCGCCCGGCGCGTACCGAGGAGCCGGGGCCTCTGGTGTACGCGGCCACCCCGGCGGACGCGCGCAGCCAGGGGGCCCGGACCCGGAGGCCCGCCGGCGGACGGCCTGCGACGGCGCGGGCTGCGCCGGTGCGGCAGCCTCGCCGTGGCCGGCCGTGGACCGCGAAAGAACAGGACGCATTACGTGACTGCATTGTCTGTGAGCACCTCCTCCGCCGCCTCGCTGCGCGCGGACGCCCTGGTGGTCGGTGTCGCGAAGGGCCCGAAGGGCATCGTGCTGGCCCCCGGTGCCGAGGCCGTGAACGAGGCGTTCGAGGGCAAGCTGACCGAGGTCCTCAGCACCCTGGGCGCGACCGGCGCCGAGGGCGAGGCCGTCAAGGTCCCCTCCCCCGCCGGCCTGAAGGCCGCGCTCGTGCTCGCGGTCGGCCTGGGCGAGGCCGCCGAGGACGGTTACGCGCTGGAGACGCTGCGCCGCGCCGCCGGTGTCGCCGCCCGCACCCTGGCCGGTGCCAAGAAGGCCGCGCTGGCCCTGCCGGCCGAGTCCGCGGCGGACATCGAGGCGGTCGCGCTGGGCGGCCTGCTCGGCTCGTACGCCTTCGGCACCTACAAGGGCGACGGCAACGGCAAGGAGCCGGTCGGCGAGCTGGTCGTGCTGGCCGCCCGCAAGGGCAGCAAGGACGCCAAGGCCGCCGTGGAGCGCGCCACCGCGATCGGCGAGGAGATGAACCGGGCCCGCGACCTGGTCAACACCGCGCCGAACGACCTGAACCCGAAGAGCTTCGCCGCGATCGCCCAGGCGGCCGGCAAGGAGCACGGCCTCAAGGTCGAGGTGCTGGACGAGAAGGCGCTGACCAAGGGCGGCTTCGGCGGCCTGATCGGCGTCGGCATCGGCTCGGCGAACCCGCCCCGCCTGGTGAAGGTGGCCTACACCCACCCGAAGGCCAAGGCCACCCTGGCGTTCGTCGGCAAGGGCATCACCTACGACTCGGGCGGCATCTCGCTGAAGCCGGCCGGCCACAACGAGACCATGAAGTGCGACATGGCCGGCGCCGCCGCCGTGTTCGCCGCCGTGGTGGCCGCCAAGCGCCTGGGCCTGGCCGTCAACGTGACCGGCTGGCTGGCGCTGGCCGAGAACATGCCGTCCGGCTCCGCCACCCGCCCGGGCGACGTGCTGCGGATGTACGGCGGCAAGACCGTCGAGGTGCTGAACACCGACGCCGAGGGCCGCCTGGTGCTGGCCGACGCGATCGTGCGGGCCGGCGAGGAGAACCCGGACGTCATCGTCGACGTGGCCACCCTGACCGGCGCCATGGTGCTGGCCCTGGGTAACCGCACCTTCGGTGTGATGTCGAACAACGACGAGCTGCGCGACGGCCTGCACGCCCTGGCCGGCGAGGTGGGCGAGCAGTCCTGGCCGATGCCGCTGCCGGCCGACCTGCGCAAGGGCATGACCGAGTCGACCATCGCCGACCTGGCCAACATGGGCGAGCGGATGGGCGGCGGCCTGGTGGCCGGCCTGTTCCTGAAGGAGTTCGTGGCCGAGGGCACCGACTGGGCGCACCTGGACATCGCCGGTCCGGCGTTCCACGAGAGCGCGCCGTACGGCTACACCCCGAAGGGCGGCACCGCGAGCGCGGTGCGCACCCTGGTCCGCTTCGCCGAGCAGCGGGCGAACGGCAAGGCCTGACCCGGACACCCCTGACCCGGGGCGTCCCCCGGTCCAGGACCCGCTGCGACGGGGCCCGGCGCGTGTGCGCCGGGCCCCGTCGGCGTTCCGGCCCGGTTACCCGCGAGTAGGCCGGAGCGCCGCGACGCACGCCTGTTCGCTGCGGGCGAAACTTTGTTCCACAGTGCGGAAGAAGCCGTGGCGGATGGCGCGGAAGACGCCCGTCCGGCGGCTGTCAACACCGCTCTGAGCTGCGATGATGCCCTTCCGTCGGGGGCGTTCCCGCCCCGGTGACCACTCCGCGGGACACCCCTGGGGCGGACCCGGACATCAGCCACCGTGAACAAGTGCGAAGATGTATTTCCGGCACGACTGGGCGCCCCACAAAGGCTTCCGACCCACCGGACCGCGACCGGCCCGGCGACCCACCCCATGCATGGAGGACGTGACGTGGCGAACGACGCCAGCACCGTTTTCGACGTAGTCATTCTCGGAGGCGGAAGCGGCGGTTACGCCGCGGCGCTCCGCGCCGCTCAGCTGGGCCTGAGTGTTGCCCTGGTCGAGAAGGGTGAGCTGGGCGGCACCTGCCTGCACCGCGGCTGCATCCCGACCAAGGCGCTGCTGCACGCCGCGGAGATCGCGGACGAGACGAAGGAGGCCGCCGAGTTCGGCGTCCTGGCCACCTTCCAGGGCATCGACATCAACGGCGTCCACAAGTACAAGGACGACGTGATCGCCGGCCTGTACAAGGGCCTCCAGGGCCTGGTGGCCTCCCGCAAGGTCACCTTCATCCAGGGCGAGGGCAAGCTCTCCTCGCAGACCTCGGTGGACGTCAACGGCCAGCGCATCGAAGGCCGCCACATCGTCCTGGCCACCGGCTCCGTGCCGCGCTCGATCCCGGGCCTGGAGATCGACGGCAACCGCGTGATCTCCTCGGACCACGCCCTCAAGCTCGACCGCATCCCGAAGTCGGTCGTCATCCTCGGCGGCGGCGTGATCGGCGTCGAGTTCGCCTCGGTCTGGAAGTCCTTCGGCGTCGAGGTCACCATCGTCGAGGCGCTGCCGCACCTCGTCCCGCTGGAGGACGAGAACTCCTCCAAGCTGCTGGAGCGCGCGTTCCGCAAGCGCGGCATCAAGTTCGAGCTGAAGGCCCGCTTCTCGGGCGTGGAGTACACCGAGACCGGTGTCCGCGTCTCCACCGAGAACGGCAAGCAGATCGACGCCGACCTGCTGCTCGTCGCCATCGGCCGCGGCCCCGTCTCGGCCGGCCTCGGCTACGAGGAGAACGGCGTCGCGATGGACCGCGGCTACGTCCTCGTCGACGAGTACATGCGCACCAACGTGCCCACCATCTCCGCCGTCGGCGACCTCGCCCCGACCCTCCAGCTGGCCCACGTCGGCTTCGCCGAGGGCATCCTGGTCGCCGAGCGCCTGGCCGGCCTCAAGCCGGTGCCGATCGACTACGACGGCGTTCCGCGGGTGACCTACTCCAACCCCGAGGTGGCCTCCGTCGGCATCTCCGAGGCCAAGGCCGTCGAGCTGTACGGCAAGGACAAGGTCGTCACCCTGAAGTACAACCTGGCCGGCAACGGCAAGAGCAAGATCCTGAAGACCGCCGGCGAGATCAAGCTCGTCCAGGTCAAGGACGGCGCCGTGGTCGGCGTCCACATGGTCGGCGCCCGCATGGGCGAGCAGGTCGGTGAAGCCCAGCTGATCTACAACTGGGAGGCGCTCCCGGCCGAGGTCGCGCAGCTCATCCACGCGCACCCGACCCAGTCCGAGGCCCTGGGCGAGGCGCACCTGGCGCTGGCCGGCAAGCCGCTGCACGCGCACGACTGATCACGCCCCACCCCCTTTCCCGGTACTTCCCGTACGCAAGTACTTCCCGTACGCAAGACTTGATAGGAGTCGCTGAAACCATGGCGGTCTCAGTAACACTGCCCGCGCTGGGCGAGAGCGTTTCCGAGGGCACCGTCACCCGCTGGCTGAAGGCCGAGGGTGAGCGTGTCGAGGTCGACGAGCCGCTGCTGGAGGTGTCGACCGACAAGGTCGACACCGAGATCCCGGCCCCGGCCTCCGGCATCCTGGCCTCGATCAAGGTCGCCGAGGACGAGACCGTCGAGGTGGGCGCCGAGCTGGCGATCATCGACGACGGCTCGGGCGCCCCGGTCGCCGCCGCGGCTCCGGCCGTCGAGGCCGCGCCGGCCCCGGTCGCCGCCCCCGCTCCGGTCG
>NZ_LFVW01000809.1:0-4233 GCF_001182915.1 Kitasatospora sp. MY 5-36 | reverse complement strand
CCCGCGCCGCCACGCCACTCCCCCGGGCCCGGCCCGTCCGAACCGCACACGCGGTCCGGACGGGCCGGGCCCGGCCGCGTTTCCGGCCCCCACCCCGACCCCTTGGCGCGTGCCACCTATCCGCGTTTGCACTTATCGCGCGTCTGCAACTATTGTTAGAGCACGCAAGGCGCTAGCTCAAGCAATCAAGAAGGGTTCGGGCCCATGCCTCTCGCTCTCATCGCCCTGGCCATCGGCGCATTCGGGATCGGGACCACCGAGTTCGTGATCATGGGACTCCTGCCCCAGATCGCCGGCGACTACGGCGTCTCCATCCCCAACGCGGGCCTGCTGGTCACCGGCTACGCCCTCGGCGTCGTCATCGGCGCGCCGCTGATGACCGTCCTCGGCACCAGGATCAGCCGCAAGACCATGCTCATGCTGCTGATGGGCCTGTTCGTGGCCGGCAACCTGCTCTCCGCGTTCGCCCCGTCCTTCCCCGTGATGCTCGCCGGGCGCATCGTGACCTCCCTCGCCCACGGCGCCTTCTTCGGCATCGGCTCCGTCGTCGCCGCCGACCTCGTCGCCCCGCAGAAGAAGGCCGGCGCCATCGCCACCATGTTCACCGGGCTGACCGTCGCCAACATCGTCGGCGTCCCGCTGGGCACCTACATCGGCCAGGCCGTCGGCTGGCGCACCACCTTCGCCGGCGTCGCCGCGCTCGGCGTGGTCGGCCTGCTCGGCATCGCCAAGCTCGTGCCCGCCATGCCCCGCGCCGAGGGCGCCCACCTGCGCCGCGAGCTGACCGCCTTCCGCAACCCCCAGGTGCTGCTCGCCATGGCGATGACCGTGCTCGGCTTCGGCGGGGTCTTCGCCGCGATCACCTACATCGCCCCGATGATGACCAACGTCGCCGGCTACGCCGACGGCTCCGTCACCTGGCTGCTGGTGCTGTTCGGCGTCGGCATGTTCCTCGGCAACCTGCTCGGCGGGCGCTACGCCGACCGCAAGCTGATGCCGATGCTCTACACCACCCTCGGCGGCCTCGCCGTGGTGCTCGCCCTGTTCACCCTCACCGCCCACAACAAGGTCGCCGCCGCCGTCACCGTCCTGCTGGTCGGCGCCCTCGGCTTCGCCACCGTCCCCCCGCTGCAGAAGCGGGTCCTGGACCAGGCCCACGGCGCCCCCACCCTGGCCTCCGCCGTCAACATCGGCGCCTTCAACCTCGGCAACGCGCTGGCCGCCTGGCTCGGCGGCATGGTGATCAGCGCCGGCCTCGGCTACACCGCCCCGAACTGGGTCGGCGCCGTCCTCGCCGCGGCCGCCCTGCTGCTGGCCTTCTGGTCCGCCGCCCTGGAGCGCCGCGACCGCACCCGGGAGGCCGCCACCACGAGCGCGGCTCCCCGCCACGCGGCCCTGCAGCACTGACCATCGACACCACCGGCCACCGGCACACCACCGGCCACCGCCCCGACCGGAACCCACCCCACCCCCGGAGAACCACCGCCATGAGCACCACCACCGCAGTCGCCCCGCTGACCACCGCCGACGCCGAGCTCCTGGTCGACGCGGCCCGCAGCGCCGCCGAGGCCGCGGGCGTGCCGGTCAGCGTCACCGTCCTGGACGCCGGCGGCCACCTGCTCGCCTTCCGCCGCGACGACCGCGCCGTGCTGATCTCCGGCGAGACCAGCACCCGCAAGGCCTACACCGCCCTCCAGCTGAACGCCCCCACCGCCGACCTGGTCGACCTGGTCAAGCCCGACGGGCCGTTCCACACCCTGCCCACCGCGCTGGACCGCCCGCTGCTGTTCATCGCCGGCGGCATCCCCGTCCACCGCGACGGCCGGCTGGTCGGCGCCCTCGGCGTCGGCGGCGGCGCCCCCGCGCAGGACCACTCCTTCGCCGCCGCCGCCCTCGACCGGCTCGACCGGCTCGCCCGGTGAGCACCCTCCGCCCCACCCCACCGACCACACCCTCCGAAGGAGACCAGCACATGACCACCCCCACCGTCCCCACCGTGAAGCTGAACAACGGCGTCGAGATCCCCCAGCTCGGCTTCGGCGTCTTCCAGGTCCCCGACGACCAGACCACCGCCGCCGTCGCCGCCGCCCTGGAGGCCGGCTACCGCAGCATCGACACCGCCGCCATCTACGGCAACGAGACCGGCGTCGGCCGCGCCCTGGCCGCCTCCGGCGTGGCCCGCGAGGACCTGTTCGTCACCACCAAGCTGTGGAACGCCGACCAGGGCTACGACGCCACCCTGCGCGCCTTCGACGCCAGCCTCGCCAAGCTCGGCCTGGACCACGTCGACCTCTACCTCATCCACTGGCCCACCCCGGCCCGCGACCTCTACCTCGACACCTGGCGCGCCCTGGAGCGCCTCGTCGAGGAGGGCCGCATCCGCGCCGCCGGCGTGTCCAACTTCCAGCCCGCCCACCTCCAGCGCCTGCTGGACACCAGCGCGCTGGTGCCCGCCGTCAACCAGGTCGAGCTGCATCCCGGCCTCCAGCAGGCCGAGCTGCGCGCCTTCCACGCCGAGCACGGCATCGCCACCGAGGCCTGGAGCCCGCTCGCCCAGGGCGCCGTCCTGGACGACCCGGCGATCACCGCGATCGCCGCCCGCACCGGCAAGTCCCCCGCCCAGGTCGTCCTGCGCTGGCACCTGCAGCTCGGCAACATCGTCATCCCCAAGTCCGTCACCCCGGCCCGCATCCGCCAGAACCTCGACGTCTTCGACTTCGAGCTGACCGCGCAGGACATGGCCGCGATCGCCGCCGGCGACCGCGACCTGCGCACCGGCCCGCACCCGGACCAGTTCAACGCGAGCTGACCCCGCCCCACTCTCCCGTCCCGGGCGGTCGCACCGCCGCCCGGGACGGGATCTTTTGTGAAGGACCCGCCATGGCCCCGTCCCACCCCGCACTCGCCCGACTGGCCCCCGCCGACGGCCGGCTGACCATCGGCCTGGAACTGCCCCTGGACAACGACTGGGGCCAGGACCGCGGCCGGGCCGACCGCGCTGCCGGCCGCCCCTTCGGCGTCCCCGACCTCGCCGGGCACGCCCGCCTCGCCACCCTCGCCGACCGCCTCGGCTTCGCCGCCCTGTGGGTGCGCGACGTCCCGCTCTACGACCCCGTCCGGTTCGGCGACGCCGGCAGCGTCTTCGAGACCTTCACCCACCTCGGCCACCTCGCCGCCCTCACCCGCGACGCGGTCCTCGCCACCGGCGCGGTCGTCCTGCCGCTGCGCGAGCCGCTGCTCGTCGCCAAGGCCGCCGCCACCGTCGACGTGCTCTCCGGCGGGCGCCTGCTGCTCGGCCTGGCCAGCGGCGACCGCCCCGTCGAGTACCCGCTGTTCGACCGCGACTTCGACGGCCGCGGCGCCGCCTTCCGCACCGGCGTCGAGACCCTGCGCGCCGCCTGGCGCCCCGGCCCGCTGGAACTGCCCGCCGCCGGCCTCGGCGCCGAACAGCAGCTGGAGGTCCTGCCCCGGCCCGTCCACCCCGGGGGCATCCCGATCGCCGTCGCCGGCGGCGCCCAGCAGAGCCCCGAGTGGATCGCCGAGCACGCCGACGCCTCCCTCAACTACCCCCGCGACCCGGACGCGCTGCGCACGCGGCTGCGCCAGTGGCGCGACCTCGCCGGCGACAAGCCCTACCTGACGCCGATGGTCCTCACCCTCGCCGAGGACCCGGCCGCCGCGCCGCGCCCCATCCGGCTCGGCCTCAGCACCGGGCGCAACGCCCTGATCGAGCACCTGGAGCTGATGGCCGAACTCGGCGTCGCCCACGTCTCCTTCAACCTGCGCCCCAACGACCGCCCCGTCGACGAGCTGCTCCAGGAGCTCGCCGAGGAGGTCCTGCCCCGCTTCGCCGCCCCCGCCCCCTCCGCCGCGGCGGCCGGGCAGCGCGGCTGAGCCGGGGACGGGCCCCGCGCCGGCTCGCCCGTACCGGGCAATTTCCGCCGCGTCCCGCCGCCGGATGCGCCCGGGCGGCCGGCCGGTGTGGCAGGTAGGGGGACGAACCGCCGTTCGTCCCCCTACCGCCGAAACGGAGCCCCCATGCGCCGACGCCGCGGCGTCCTGCTGACCGCCGCCCTCCTGGCCCAGCTCGCCGCCGGACCCTCCCACGCCACGGCCGCCGCCCCCACCGGCCAGTGCGGGGTGGTGCGCAGCGGCGACACCCCGCTGGGCGGCGCCGAGGTGACGCTCTACCAGGCCGGGGACGGCTGCGAGCGGACGACGCGGGCGGGCCCG
>NZ_LFVW01000808.1:0-4237 GCF_001182915.1 Kitasatospora sp. MY 5-36 | reverse complement strand
CGCCGCCGTGGAGCAGGCCCCCGACCAGGCTCCCGAGCAGCTGCCGGACCAGGCCGCCGACCAGGCCGTCGAGCAGGCTCCGGAGCAGGCCCCCGACCAGGCTGCCGAGCAGACCCCGGAAGAGGCCCCGGACCAGGCCGTCGGGGCCGAGCAGCCGGAGGCCGACGGGGACGCCGCGGAGGCCGAGGCCCCCGGCGCGGCCGCCGTCCCGGACCCGGCCGCGGCGAACACGGCCGAGGCGGTCGCCGGACAGCCGGTAGCGGCCGTGGCCGGGGTGCCCGCGCTCTTCCCCGCCCGCTGGCAGGACGCCTCCACCACCCAGCTCCCGCTGGGCGTCGGCCTGGGCCTGATCGGCTGCGGCCTGGGACTGGTCGGCCTGCGGCTGCGCAAGGACTGAGCCCCGCCAGCGCCGGTGTCGCTGCTGCGGCGGCGCAAGGGCTGGGGGCGCGGCGCGCCCGGAGCGGGCCCGGGGTTTCGGCGGCCACGGAGCGGCGGACCGCCGTGCGCGGGGCCGGGGTGCCGTCGCCGGGCGGCCGGTGGCCGGTCGGCGGACCGGGTGCGGGAACTGAGTATCCGTACGGATTCCCGCAGGGCGTCCGGAGGCGTAGCGTCGTCACGGGTGGCGCAGGACGGCGGGACGACCGGGGGCTTCCGCCCGACCAACCCCAGTGAGAGAGAATGTTGTTCATGACGAATCCGATGAACGAGCGCCCGTCGCAGGAGCCCTTCCGGGCCGGCGGCGGGCAGTCGCAGGACGGCCAGAAGGTGCTGATCGTCGGACCGGACGGGCTGCCCGTGGGCCAGGGGTTCGCCGGTGCGGCTGGGGACGGGGACGACGAGGGCGACGTGCCGCGCGAGCTCCCGGTGACCGAGATGGTCGAGCAGCCCGCCAAGGTCATGCGCATCGGCAGCATGATCAAGCAGCTGTTGGAGGAGGTCCGGGCGGCGCCTCTCGACGAGGCGAGCCGGGTCCGGCTGAAGGACATCCACGCGAGCTCGATCAAGGAGCTCGAACTGGGGCTGGCCCCGGAGCTGGTCGCCGAGCTGGAGCGGCTGTCGCTGCCGTTCACCGACGACACCATCCCGACCGAGGCCGAGCTGCGGATCGCCCAGGCCCAGCTGGTCGGCTGGCTGGAGGGCCTGTTCCACGGCATCCAGACCGCCCTGTTCGCGCAGCAGATGGCGGCGCGGGCGCAGCTGGAGCAGATGCGGCGGGCGCTGCCGCCCGGGCTGCACAGCGGCGAGCCGGACGAGGACGAGCCGGGCCAGGGCCGCGGCATCCGCTCCGGCCCCTACCTGTAGCCGCACCCGGCGGTACCCGCCGGTAGGCGCCTCCGGGCCGCCCGGACCGCGGTCGGACCGGACGTACCACGACGATCCTCCCCGGCCCCGGGCCGCCGGGCCGGGCGGTCCCCGGGCCGGGACCGGCCCCGGCCCTGGACCGATCACCGTCGGCGCGAGCCGATACCCTGGCCCCTGTCGCCGGCCGGTGGAACCGCCGCGGCAGGGGCCCGCCAGGCCAGCGGGCCGGGCCCACCACGCACGGACGAGACCGAACGTCAGGTTGCGGCGAGCACGGCCGCGCCGAGGGGGAGCAGAGGACCATGAGCGAGCACGGCAACGCGGCGGTCGAGGGCTTCTCCCTGGGCAACGGCCGCTATGTGCTGCAGCGGCTGCTGGGCGAGGGCGGCATGGCCTCCGTGCACCTCGCCCACGACCGCGTGCTGGACCGGCAGGTCGCGCTGAAGAGCATGCACAGCGAGCTGGGCCGGGACGACTCGTTCAAGGAGCGGTTCCGCCGCGAGGCCCAGGCGGTGGCCCGGCTGGAGCACCCGAACATCGTCACCGTGTACGACAGCGGCGAGGACATCGCCCCGGACGGCTCCAGCACGCCGTACATCGTGATGCAGCTGATCGACGGCAACGGCCTGCGCGAGGCGATCAACGAGGCGGTCGGCCAGTACGGCGCGATGCCGGCCGAGGAGGCCCTGAAGGTCACCGTCGGCGTGCTGAACGCGCTGGAGGCCTCGCACGACATGGGCCTGGTGCACCGCGACATCAAGCCCGGCAACGTCATGTTCGACCGCAAGGGCAACGTCAAGGTCATGGACTTCGGCATCGCCCGTGCGCTGGAATCCGGCGTCACGTCGATGACGCAGACCGGCATGGTGGTCGGCACCCCGCAGTACCTCTCGCCCGAGCAGGCGCTCGGCAAGCCGGTGGACGCCCGCTCCGACCTCTACTCGGTCGGCGTGATGCTCTTCGAGATGATCACCGGGCAGCTGGTCTTCGACGGGGACTCGGCGTTCTCGATCGCCTACAAGCACGTCCAGGAGGAGCCGCCGGCCCCCTCCACCCTCAACCGCTCGATCACGCCCGAGGTGGACGCCTTCGTCGCCCAGGCGCTGCGCAAGGACCCGGCGCACCGGTTCCAGAGCGCGGCGGCGATGCGGGACGAGGCGGAGCGGCTGATCGCGGCCGCCAAGGGCGGTGACAACGGGCACCGGCTGCAGGCCAGCACCCCGCTGGTGATCAACGAGGGCCCGCGCTCGGTGCACGCCGCTCCGCAGGCCCCGCAGACGCCCCAGCCGCAGTACCTCCAGCAGGGGGCCCAGCAGTACCGGACGCCGCCGCCCGCCTACCAGACGCCGCAGCCGCAGACCCCGCACCCGCAGTACCTCCAGCAGGGCGGGCAGCAGTACCAGACCCCGCCGCCCGCCTACCAGACCCCGCGGCCGCAGGCCCCGCACACCCCGCACCCGCAGTACCTCCAGCAGGGGGCGCACACCCCGCCGCCGCAGCCGATGCCGCAGCCGATGCCGCCGTACCAGCAGCCGAAGGCGCCCACCAGCGGCGGCGGCTGCTCGACGGCCGTGGTCGTGATCGGGATCATCGTCGGCGTGCTGGTGCTCGCGGGCATCATCATCGCGATCGTGGTCAACAAGGCGGACGAGAAGACGGGCGGCAAGTTCAGCCACGCGGACCGTCCCGCCGACGTGCTGGTCCTCGACCTCCCGGCCGACCGGAATGGCCTGCTCTGACGGTTTCCGGCAGGTTCGGGGGTACCACGGTCGTCCGCCGGAGGCGGTAGCGTTCGGGGATACGTAAGCGACAGGGCACCGCGATCCGAGCGAACGCCCGGGGCGAGGAGCGATGGCACAGACGCAGCAGCCGGACGACGACGCGGGTGTCCGGGCGGTCGGCCGGACCGGCGGAACCCCGAGGATTCCC
Source organism: Kitasatospora sp. MY 5-36 (assembly GCF_001182915.1). Classification (NCBI taxonomy): domain Bacteria; kingdom Bacillati; phylum Actinomycetota; class Actinomycetes; order Kitasatosporales; family Streptomycetaceae; genus Kitasatospora; species Kitasatospora sp. MY 5-36. Next base: position 1,006 of record NZ_LFVW01000808.1, on the reverse strand, counting down.
GAGCCCGGCGGCGAGGCCCCGACCTCGGCGCTGCCGCCGGTCGCCACGGGCGGCCCGCACACCCCGGGCCGCGGCACCGCCGTGCCGCTGAGCACCGTCGGGGACGGCCGTTACCGGCTGACCTACCGGCTCGGGCGCGGCGGCATGGCCGAGGTGTTCGCCGCCGAGGACGTGCGGCTCGGCCGCACCGTCGCGGTCAAGCTGCTGCGCGGCGAGCTGGCCCAGGACGACGTCGCCCGGCTGCGCTTCACCCGCGAGGCACACGCCGTCGCGGCGCTCAACCACCACTCGATCGTCGCGGTCTACGACACCGGCGAGGAGTACGACGGGGACGAGTCCACGCCGTACATCGTGATGGAGCTGGTCGAGGGCCGCACCGTCCGCGAGCTGCTGGCGGACGAGGAGGCGCCGCCGGTCGACCAGGCGCTGATCATCATCGCCGGGGTGCTGGAGGCGCTCGCCTACAGCCACCGCAGCGGCATCGTCCACCGCGACATCAAGCCCGCCAACGTGAGCATCACCAACGCCGGCGCGGTCAAGGTGATGGACTTCGGCATCGCCCGGGCGCTGACCGGCGGGGCCACCACGATGACCCAGACCGGCATGGTCATGGGCACCCCGCAGTACCTCTCGCCCGAGCAGGCGCTCGGCAAGCCGGTCGACCACCGCTCGGACCTGTACGCGGCCGGCTGCATGCTCTACGAACTGCTCACGGTGCGACCGCCGTTCACCGGCGACACCCCGCTGTCGGTGGTCTACCAGCACGTCCAGGACCCGCCGGTGCCGCCCTCGCAGGCCAACGGCCGGGTGCCGGCCGGCCTCGACGCGCTGGTGCTGCGCTCGCTCGCCAAGAACCCGGACGACCGCTTCCAGGACGCCGACGAGTTCCGCGCCCACGTCCAGCACGCGCTGCGCGAGATGCACGGCGCGGGCGGGGCCGCCTGGGCCGGCGGGGCCGCGGTCGACACCGGCGCGACCCAGGTGCTCCGGCCGGACCAGGCCGCGG
>NZ_LFVW01000807.1:0-4261 GCF_001182915.1 Kitasatospora sp. MY 5-36 | reverse complement strand
GCGAGGGCGCCGACCCGCTCGCCGCCACCGCCTGGCAGCTGACCGCGGGCGGCCTGGTGCTGCTGCCGCTCGCCGCCGCCGTCGAGGGCCCGCCCCCGCCGGTGGACGCGCCCACCCTGCTCGCCTTCGGCTACACCACCGTGATCGCCACCGCGCTCGCCTTCGCCTGCTGGTTCGCCGGACTGCGCCACCTGCCGGCCGGCACCGTGGGCCTGCTCGGGCTGCTCAACCCGCTCACCGGCGTGCTGCTGGGCACGGCGCTGGACGGCGACGCCTTCGGGCCGCGCCAGGGCGCGGGGCTGGCGCTGGTCGTGGCGGGCATCCTGCTCGGGCGCCCGCGCGCCGAAACCGCTGTCCGTCCCGCCGCCGAGCCCGCCGCCGAGCCCGTCGCCGAGCCCGCCGCCGAGTCCGCTGCCGGTCGGGCCAGCCCGGCAGCGGACCGGGACCTTGATCTCAAGTCGACTTGAGGTCCTAGCCTCCGTGGTGCGCGACCGGACCGGGTCGCGCCGCGCACGGCGACCCCGAGGAGCCAGGGCCATGACCACCGCCACCACCGCCACCACCGCCACCGCCACCACCGCCACCGCCACCACCGCCATCGACACCATCGCCGCGAACCTCGCCGCGCTCGAACAGCGGGTCCGGGTCCTCACCGACCGCGCCGAGATCACCGGCCTCATCGACGGCTACCTGCTCAGCCTCGACACGGTGCCCCGCGACGGCGGGCGGTTCGACGAGGCGTGGGCGCGGCGCTACTTCACCCCCGACGTGCGGATCACCACGCCGGTGGGGGACCACGAGGGCATCGACGGGCTGGCCGAGTCCGAGCAGGCGACCCTCGGGAAGTTCGAGCGGACCCAGCACGTGGGCGCCAACCACATGATCGACCTGGACGGGGACCGGGCCGCGGTGCGCTGGAACGCCGTCATGGCGCACGTCCACCTCGCCTCCACCCAGCGGGCGCGCGGCGAGGAGCCCGGCGGCCGTTTCGACGTCGGCGGCACGTTCACCGGCGAGGCGGTGCGCACCCCCGACGGCTGGCGCCTGCGGAGCCTGGACGTGCGGGCCGTGTGGACGAGCGGCAGGGGCCCGCTCGTCCTGACCCCGAAGGCCGGGGCGACCCTGCGCGACCTCGCCGGCGGAGCGTGACGGCGGCCCCGGGACGCCGGCCGGGGCGCCACTTGGGCCGGGGCCCCGCCGCTTGCCCGCCGGGCGGGTCACGTGATCTGCTGGCGCGAGCATCGCGTGCCGGTGACGGACCGCGTCAGGCATGGAGGTGCGCGACCGAAGGGACCGCCACCCGTGGCCTCCCCCTCCACCGGCCGTACGGCCGCCCTCAGCCTGCAACTCTCCCGCGCGCACCAGGACTTGCGCCGCCGCCTCGCCGACCTGCGCGCGAACCTCGGCCGGCCCCGCCCGCACGGCGACGACGACCGGCTCCTCACCCACTGCCTGGCCTTCTGCACCGCCCTGACCAACCACCACCAGGGCGAGGACGACGGCCTGTTCGCCCAACTCCTGCGCGAACGCCCCGACCTGGCGCCAACCATCGCCAACCTCGTCGAGGACCACGGCCTCATCACCGGCATCCTCACCCGGGTACGGCACCTCGCCGACCAGGCCGCCGGACGGCCCGACGCCGACCTGGAGGCGATCGGACGCGAACTCGACGGGCTCGCCGCCATCATGGACTCCCACTTCGGCTACGAGGAACGGGCCATCGGCGCCGCCCTGGACGCCGGGGTGCGCGACGACGGCTGGTCCGAACCGGTCCTGCGCTTCCGCGCGCCGCAGGAACCGGCACCGTAAAACCCCGCGCACCGTAGAACCCGGGCGCCGTAGAACCCGCGCACCGTAAAACCCGTCGCACCGTCCGGCCCGCCTTCCCTACACTCGCCACGCGGCCGCGCCCCGACGCGCGGCCCGAACGCGACGACCGTGACGTACGAGACGGGGAGAGGGGGAGGGCGGCCATGCCGAAGCAGAGTGCCGCCGCCCCCTCTCCCGCGTCGCGGTACGAGGTGATCCTGGTGTCCCGCCTCTCCCGGTGCCCGCTGCGCGGCCGGCACCGGAGCAGTGCCGCCACCGTCTGACACCGGCCCGTGAGGCCGTAAGCCCACTGTGTGGCAACGAATCCGACGGTCCGTCGGCACTGCCGAATCGCGCGCCCACCCCACCAGCAGGACCGCCTCGAAAGGCACCCGGGCCATGCGCACCCACACCACCACCGCGAGCACCACCACCACAAGCAGCATCGCCGCCGTCCGCAACCTCGGCATCCTCGCCCACGTCGACGCCGGCAAGACCACCGTCACCGAGCGGATCCTCTACCTCACCGGCACCACCCACAGGCGCGGCGAGGTCCACGACGGCACCACCGTCACCGACTTCGACCCCCAGGAACGCGACCGCGGCATCACCATCTTCGCCGCCGCCGTCAGCTGCGCCTGGGCCGGGCACCGGATCAACCTCATCGACACCCCCGGCCACGTCGACTTCGCCGACGAGGTCGAGCGCTCCCTGCGCGTCCTGGACGGCGCGGTGGCGGTGTTCGACGCGGTCGCCGGCGTCGAGCCGCAGAGCGAGTCGGTGTGGCGCCAGGCCGAACGACACGGCGTGCCGCGCATCGCCTTCGTCAACAAGCTCGACCGGGCCGGCGCCGACCTGGACGCCGCCGTCGACTCCATCCGCGAACGCCTCCACCCGCGCCCGCTGGCCGTCCAACTGCCCATCGGAGCCGAGGAGTCGTTCACCGGCGTCGTCGACCTCGTCCACCTGCGCGCCCTCACCTGGCACGAGGACGGCGCCATGGCGCACGGCCCGGTGCCCGCCCACCTCGAAGGCCCGGCCGCCGAACGCCGCCGCGCCCTGGAGGAGGCCGTCGCCGAACTGCACCCCCGGGCCCTGGAGGAGTTCTGCGCCCACGGAACCGTCGGCGCCGCCACCCTCACCGCGGCCCTGCGCGACCTCACCCGCACCGGCGAGGCCGTCGTGGTGCTGTGCGGCTCCGCCTACCGCAACCGCGGCATCGAACCGCTCCTGGACGCCGCCGTCGCTTACCTGCCCTCCCCGCTCGACGTCCCGCCCACCCGCTCCGCCGACCGTACCCAGCGGCGCGACCCCGACCCCGAACAGCCCCTGACCGCCCTGGCGTTCAAGGTCACGGCCGCCCCCACCGGGCGCCTCACCCCCCTGCGCCTGTACGCCGGCACCCTCCACAAGGGAGCCACCGTGCTCGACACCGCCACCGGCCGCCGCGAACGCGTCGCCCGCATCCTCACCGTCCTGGCCGACCGCCACACCGAGACCGACCACGCCCGCGCCGGCGACATCGTCGCCGTCGTCGGCCCCAAGCACACCCGCGTCGGCGCCACCCTGTGCGACCCCGACCACCCGATCCTCCTGGAGGCCCCCGTGAGCGCCGAACCGGTCGTCACCGTCGCCGTCGAGGCCCGCCGCGCCGTCGACACCGACAAGCTGGCCGCCGCCCTCGCCCGCCTCGCCGAGGAGGACCCCTCGCTGCGCGTGGCCACCGACCCCGAGACCGGTCAGCGCACCCTGTCCGGCCTGGGCGAACTGCACCTGGAGGTCGCGGTGGAGAAGGTCCGGCGCGACAGCGGGATCGAGGCGGTCGTCGGCCGCCCGCGCGTCGCCCTGCGCGAGGCCCTCGTCGAGGGCGTCACCGGCTTCGTCCACCGGCACGCCAAACAGGACGGCGGCGCCGGCCAGTTCGCCCACCTCGTCCTCGACGTCCACCCCCTGCCGGACGGCGCCGAAGCGGAGTTCGCGTTCGCCTCCACCGTCACCGGCGGCCGGGTGCCGCGCGAGTACGTGCAGGCCGTCGAGGCGGGCTGCCGCGACGCCCTGGCCGAAGGACCGCTCGGCGGACACCCGGTCACCGGCGTCGCCGTCACCCTCACCGACGGGGCGACCCACCCCAAGGACTCCTCCGAGCTCGCCTTCCGCACCGCCGCCCGCCTCGGCCTGCGCGAGGCCCTGCGCGCCTCGCGGATGCACCTGCTGGAACCGGTCGCGGAGGTGACGGTCACCGTGCCCGAGGACGCGCTGGGCACCGTCCTCGGCGACCTCGCCGCCCGCCGCGGCCACGTCCGCTCCACCGACCCCGGCCCCGGCGCCACCGCCCGGGTGGGCGCGCTGGTCCCGCTCGCCGAACTGTTCGGCTACGCGGGCCGCCTGCGCGGCCGCACCCAGGGCCGCGGCACCTTCACCACCCGCCCGGCCGGCTACGCCCCCGCGCCCA
>NZ_LFVW01000806.1:0-4263 GCF_001182915.1 Kitasatospora sp. MY 5-36 | reverse complement strand
CGTCCAGCTGCTCGCCGACGCCGGGGAGCCGGCCGACGCGCCGCTGGTGGTGGCCGGGCTGCGCCGGTGGATCTCCGTGCGCGGGGTCAGCGGTACCGGGCTCGGGTCGCTGGTCGACGGTGCGGGGCGGCTGGCCGCCGCCGACGCCGTCCCGGTCCTGCGCCACGTCTACGGGGAGGCCGCCTCCTCCGAGCTGCGCGGACGCGCCGCCCAGGCGCTGGCCGCGACCGACGTGCACTTTCCCGAGGGGCCCGCCGTCGAGTGCCTCTGGGACTGCGAGGAGTCCACGCGTGAGCTCGCCGCGCGCCATGTCGCCACCACGGGCGACGCGCGTGTGCTGGAGCGGTTGCGCAGGCTCGCCGCCGACCCGGCCGAGGAGGCCGAGGTCCATGCCGCCGTACGCGGCCGACTGACCGCCGCCCGGGAGTTCGGGCGTTAGGGTCCACAACGTTCGGTGGGCCGGGACACCGTGTCGGTGTCCCGGCCCACTCGTTTCCGCGGGTCCTGGTTTGTGGAACCCGGTTCTACTTCACCGCGCCCGCGTCCGGAGTCAGGACGCCGCCGACGACCAGTCCGATGATCAGAACGCCGAGCAGCACCCGGTAGACGACGAACGGCAGGAAGCTGTGCGTCGAGATGTACTTCAGGAACCAGGCGATCGCCGCGTAGCCGACCAGGAAGGCGATCACGGTGGCCAGGATGGTCGGCCCCCAGGCCGGGGCCGGGCCCTCGCCGATCTTGAACAGCTCCAGCGCCCCGGAGGCGAGCACCGCCGGGATGGCGAGCAGGAACGAGTAGCGGGCCGCCGCCTCCCGGCTGTAGCCGAGCAGCAGACCCGCGCTGATCGTGCCGCCGGAACGGGAGACGCCCGGGATCAGCGCCAGTGCCTGGGCGAAGCCGTAGACACCCGCGTGCGGCAGCGTGAGGTCGGTGATCGGACGGGCGTGGCGGACGGCCCGGGTGCGGTCGGCGAAGGCCAGGATCAGGCCGAAGACGATCAGCGTGGTGCCGATGATCCGCAGGTCGCGCAGGTGGGTCTCGATGGTGTCCTGGAACAGCTTGCCCAGGATGCCGATCGGCAGGGTGCCGATGATCACGAACCAGCCCATCCGCGCGTCCGGGTCCGAGCGCAGCGCCGGCCGGAACAGGGACAGTGCCCAGGTCTTGATGATCGAGGCGATGTCCCGGCGGAAGTAGATCAGCACCGCCGTCTCGGTGCCGAGCTGGGTGACGGCCGTGAAGGCCGCACCCGGGTCGTCCCAGCCGAGCAGGGCCGAGAAGACCCGCAGGTGGGCGCTGGAGGAGACCGGCAGGAACTCGGTGAGCCCCTGGATCAGGCCGAGGACGGCCCCGTGGAACCAATCGATCACCGGGCACCCGCCGGGGGTATCCGTCGGGCGAGGGGCAGGGGCGGCATGGGCGGGTCCTTGCGGGTCGGATGGGCGTGCGGGACCACCGTGACCCGCCCGGCCCGCGGGCCGCGCGCGAGCCCGGCGCGCGGCTGATGGTACGGGGTGAAAGTGACAGTTCTTTGTTCACCCTTTGTTCCGGCTTTGCGCACAGGGCCCCTGCCGCTCCGGCGGTGGCCGGGAGCTACAGCACCGGCCGCGCCCGGACCCAGGTGCGGTCCGCCGTCAGGTAGCGCTCGACCACCAGACCGGCCTCCGCGAGCGCCCGCTCGAACGCCTCGGTGCTGAGCGGTCGGGACAGGAAGGTCTGGGTCCAGGTGCCGTCCGGGAAGACGTACTCGAACCGCACGGAGTTGACGCCGTCGCCGACCGGCGTGGCGGAGACCAGCCGGGCCCGCCCGTCCGGGCCGATCGGGCTCTCCCTCGGCACGTTCCGGTGCCAGTCCTCGCCCTCGCGCTGCACCAGTACGCAGCCGTCCTCGGCGACGTGCCGGCGGCAGGTCTCCAGCAGGCCCCGGCGGACCGTCACGTCACCGGCGTGCACCAGGAAGGAAGCGAGCATGACGACGTCGAAGCGCTCGCCGAGGTCCAGCGCCTCGATCGGGCCGCGCACCGTGCGGACGTCCGGGCGGACCCGGGCCAGCATGTCGGCGGACTCGTCCACGGCCGTCACGGTGAAGCCCCGGTCGGTCAGCGGGTGCGTCATCCGGCCCACGCCGCAGCCGAGTTCGAGGATGTGCGCGCCGGGCGGCACCGCCGCCTCGATCACGTCCGGGGCGTCGCCCGCGGGGAGGCGGGTCCACACTTCGACGGCGCAGCCGTCCGGGGTGATCGCACCCTTGCCCGTCCCGTCGTAGCCATCGCGTCGTTCGTCTGCCATGCCGTTCATCGGAACACGGACGGGTGGGCGGGGGAAGAGGGCGTCGGCAGGCCGCGCGGGCCGCGGCGTGTTCGGGGCCCGGTCTACCGGGGGCCGTCCGCCAGGTCGGCCAGGGTCGCGTGCAGCCAGGCGAGTTCGGCCTCGGTGGTGGCGCGGGCGACGAGCAGCAGGCCGCGCCGGAAGGGGTCGTCGAACTCCTCGGCGCCGATCGGGCGGTCGCCCTCGTAGAAGAAGCTGGCCGGCTCGGCGAGGAAGGCCAGTCGGCGGCGGAGCACGGCGGCCTGGGCGGCGGGGTCGGCGAGGTGCCGCAGGAAGGCGAGCAGGGTGAACCAGCGGTTCTCGTCGCTGACGTCGAGCGGTTCGGGCTCGCGCAGCCGGTCGAGCAGCGCGGCGCGGCCGGCCCCGGTGAGGTGCAGGGTGTGCCGGGGTGCGGCGGCGCTGCCCGGCTCGGTCTCGCGGACCAGCAGGCCGTCGGCCTCCAGACGCTTGATCGCGGGGTAGAGCGTGCCGTCGCTGATCGGTCGGACGTGCCCGGTGAGCGCGGCGAGGTGGCGGCGCAGCTCGTAGCCGTGCAGGGGGCGGTCGTACAGGAATCCGAGGATGGCGAGCTTCAGCATGGGGCCACTCTCTCAGATCCGTCCCTCGGGGCATGGGTATCTCGCTATCGCGATACCTCGTGTTCGAGGTATGGTCCTGCTCGTCCGCCGGAAACCCCGGGCCGGCACCCCGGGCCGGCCCCCAGGAATGAGGAGCGAGTGAGCATGCGCGAGGCCCCCGTCACCCCGAACGGCGACCGGATCCGCTGGGTCGAGCTGCCCGGCGCCGAGCCGGTCCGGCTCTACCTGCACGGGCTCGGCTCCAGCTCGCCGGCCTACTTCGCGGCCGCCGCCGCCCACCCGCTGCTGGCCGGGCGGCGCTCGCTGCTGCTGGACCTGCTCGGCTTCGGCCTCAGCGACCGGCCGACGGACTTCGGCTACACGCTGGAGGAGCACGCGGACGCGGTCGCGGCGGCGGTCGCGGCCGCCGGGCCGGACCGGGTCGAGGTGGTCGGCCACAGCATGGGCGGGGCGGTCGCGATCGTCCTCGCCCGGCGGCACCCGCACCTCGTCGAGCGGCTGCTCCTGGTGGACGCCAACCTGGACCGGATCGACCCCGACCGGCGCCGGCCCGGCAGCAGCGGCATCGCGGCCTACGACGAGGAGGAGTTCCTGGCCGGCGGCCTGGGCGAAGTCGCCGAGCGGGTCGGCCCGTTCTGGTGGTCCACCATGCGGCTGGCCGGGGCGGAGGCGCTCCACCGCAGCGCCCGCCACCTCGCCCGGGCGACCGAACCGACCATGCGCGAGCTGCTGCTCGGCCTCGACCTCCCGCGCACCTTCCTCCATCCGGCGGCGGACGGCGAGCCCGCTGGCGCCGACGCCCTCCGTGCGGCCGGAGTGCGGGTGGTCGCGGTGCCGGACTGCGGGCACAACATCATGATCGACAACCCGGACGGCTTCGCGGCCGCCGCGGCGGAGGCGCTGGAACAGGGGTGAGCGGGGTCGTGGGTCGCCCGGTGCTCCCGCTCAGCGCTCCCGCAGGGGCACGAAGCGCACCGGCGTCCCCGGCCGGGCCTGGGCGGCGGCCGCGAGGTCGGCGGTCGGCACGACGCCGATCACCGGATAGCCGCCGGTGGTCGGATGGTCGGCCAGGAACACCACCGGCCGGCCGTCCGGCGGAATCTGCACCGCGCCCAACACCATTCCCTCGCTGGGCAGTTCGCCGTCCCGGGCGCGCGCGACCGGCGGGCCCTCGGTGCGCAGCCCGACCCGGTTGCCGGTCGGGGAGACCAGGTACCGGTCGCGGCCGAGGCGGGCCACCGCCTCCGGGGTGAACCAGTCCGCGCGCGGTCCGAGCCGCAGCCGCAGCACCAGTTCGGCCGGGGGAGCGGGCAGCGGCACCAGCTCGGGCCGGGCCCGGTACGGCGGCGGGGTGCCG
>NZ_LFVW01000805.1:0-4297 GCF_001182915.1 Kitasatospora sp. MY 5-36 | reverse complement strand
CCGCCCACCTGCCCGGCCGGCTCGGCGCCGACCTGCTGGAGACCGCCCGCACCGCCTTCACCGACGGCCTGCACGTCGCCGCCGTGGTCGGCCTGGTCTTCGCCCTGGGCGCCGCGGCCCTGGCCTACCGCCTGATGCGCCACCTCCCGGCCGCCGCCCCCGCCCCGGAGCCCGTCACCGCCTGACCCGGCCGGCCCGATCCACGCGAGTCATCGAGAGCCCCCGCCCACCCGGGCGGGGGCTCTCCGCCGTTCCGCGCTCCGAACCCCGCACCGGGCGCCGATCCCCGCGTGCCGCCCGCGCCGGACCTCCACCCGGGGGTGGACCACGGTGGGTCCACCCCCGGGTGCGTGCCCCGACCGCCCACCGGGGAGGACCGTGGAGGCACACCTCGGACCCGACCGCCGGGAGCCCCTCATGTCCCTGCCCGCCCTCCTCTCCCTCCTCGGCCTCCTCTGCTGGATCGCCTACGAGCTGCTGCTGCGCTGGCGCGAGGACGCCTCCGCCGGCAGCTGGCACGCCGACCGCGGCGACCGCGGGTCGACCCGGCTGCTGCTCGGCTGCTACGCCCTCTCCGTCCTGGCCGTGGTGCTGTTCGACCGCGCCGCGGTCGGCGAACTGCCCACCTGGGCCCGCTGGTTCGGGGTGGCCGCGGTGGCCGCCGGGCTGGCGCTGCGGGCCTGGGGCATGCGCACCCTGGGCCGCTACTACACCCGCACCCTGCGCACCGTGGACACCCAGCGCGTGGTCCGCACCGGCCCGTACCGGCTGATCCGGCACCCCGGCTACGCCGGCAGCCTGCTGGTCTGGGTCGGCTACGCGGTCGGCACCGGCGGCTGGGCCGCCGCCCTGGTGGTCGCGGCCCTGCTGCTCGCCGCGTACGGCTGGCGGATCTCCGCCGAGGAGCGCCTGCTGCTGGACGCCCTCGGGAGCGAGTACGCGGAGTACCGCCGGGTGTCGAAGCGTCTGGTGCCGTTCATCTACTGATCGGATACCGATCGGAGCGGAGCGGTCGGCGGGTGTGAGCTTCGGCACCCGCATTCGGCCAGGTGGACGGCGCGGCGCTCGCGATCCGCTCGAACGGCACCTGGTTTTTGGCCAGCGTTTCCCAGCTGGTGTATCCGTTCTCCGTCATGGCCAGGCATACTGGCCAACACGGGCGCTGGCGCCCGCCACGACTCTAGACAAGAAGGGACCGGTGGCCAGGGATGCTGCGGAACGGTCTTGAGCCCTGGCACATTCTCGTGGTGCTGGCGGTCGTCATCCTGCTGTTCGGATCGAAGAAGCTGCCCGAGATGGCCCGTGGTCTGGGCAAGTCCATGCGCATCCTGAAGGCCGAGACGAAGGCCATGCGCGAGGACGACACCCCGGCGGACGCCGCTGCCGCCGGTACCGCGCAGAGCACCGCCGCTCCCCAGCAGAGCGCCGACCGCCCGGCCGTCACGCCGACCAACGTGACCAAGGCCACCGAGACCAAGCGGCCCGAGACGACCGCCTGATCCTCCTTTCTCCTCCGGAAGCCCCTGGTGACCCCACCAGGGGCTTTCCGCCGTTCCGGGCCGTTCGCGGGGCCGCTCAGCGGCTGGTCGCGGGCCCGCACAGGGGCTGGTCGAGGGGCCGTTCGCGCCACCGCGCCTCCCGACTGGCCGTCCGATCTGATCCGTTGTCTCCTGGATTGCACCCCCGGAGGAACGGAGTCCCGGCATGCCGACCGACCGGCCCGGCGACGAGCTGGCCGAGCTGCGGGCCCGGCTGAGCGCCGTCGAGGCCCAGGAGGCACGGCTCGCCCGACAGTTGGCGACCGGCCCGGCGCCGCACCCGACGGACCGTCCGCCGCCCCGGCACCGGGTGCGCTCCTTCCTCGCCGCCCTGCTGATCGTCCTCGCCTGCGTGCTCACCCCGCTCAGCGCCCTCGCCTTCTGGGCGAGGTCCCAGATCAGCGACACCGACCGCTACCTCGCGACGATGGCCCCGCTGGCCAGGGACCCCCGGATCAAGACGGCCGTCACCGACCGGGTGACCGCCGAGATCGTGAAGCAGCTCCCGCTCGACTCGCTGCTCGACGGCCTCGCCCCGGCCGACCGGCCCCAGCTCGGCGCCCTGCTGGGCGGCATCGGCCAGGCCCTGACCGACGGACTCAGCGGCCTCGTCCACACCCAGGTCGCCCGGCTCGTGGACAGCGACGCCTTCGTCGCCCTCTGGACGGAGGTCAACCGGAACGCGCACGCCGCCCTGGAGAAGATGGTGACCGGACAGGGCGGCGGCGCCGTCGAGGTCCGCAACGACACCGTGGTGCTGGACCTCGCCCCGGTGATCGCCCGGGTGAAGTCCGCGCTGGTCGACCAGGGCGTCCCGCTGGCCTCCCGGATCCCGGAGATCCACACCTCGTACCCGCTGGTGCAGTCCGACGCCATCCCCAAGGTCCGCACCGCCCTGCGGGTCCTGGACCTGGCCGGCTTCTGGGTCCCGGTGCTGGCCGGCGCCTGCGCGCTCGGCGGGGTGCTGCTCGCGACCCGGCGACGCCAGGCGGTGGTGACGACGGCCCTCGGCATGGCGGGCGGTGCGCTGCTGCTGGGCATCGGGCTGAGCGTGTTCCGGGCCGTCTACCTGGACCGGCTCCCCGCCGACGTCGACCAGGCCGTCGCCCAGGCGGTGTACGACACCCTGGTGCGGTACCTGCGCTCGGCCGTCCGGGTGGTGGTCACCCTCGGGCTGCTGGTCGCGCTCGGCGCCTGGGTCATCGGCCCCGGGCGCTGGGCACGCGCCGTCCGGGGCGGCTGGCGCGCCGGACTGGGCGCGGTACGGCGGGTGGCCGGACGGTCCGGGCTGCGGCTCGGGCCGGTCGGCCGGTTCGTCCACCCCTGGAAGGCCCCGCTGGGCTGGCTGGCGGTGGCGCTCGCGGCGCTGGCCTTCGTCCTGTGGAGCTACCCGACGGTGCTGGTGACGCTCTGTCTGGCGCTCGGGCTGGTCGCCGTCCTGGCGGTGCTGGAGCTGCTGGACGAGCCGGGGCGGCCCGGGGAAGGAACCCGGGCCCCGGCCTGAGCGGGCCGGCCCGCCCGGGCACCGGGCTTGGCCTGAGCGGAGCAGTCCGACGGGCGCCGGAGGGTGCGGTGGCCGAGGCTGAGCGGGATGTCCGAGAACCCGCTGCCGCCGCCCGCCGACCTGCGGGCCTGGTCCTGGCTGCTCGGCGCGTCCACGCTGCTGATGCTCGGGTACTTCCTGCTGCCACTGCAGTTGCTGGGCGAGCGCCGGCCGCTGCTGAGCTGGCTGGTGTTCGCGGGGGCGCTGGTCGGGCTGACCTGGCTGATGCTCGCCAAGATCGTCGGGGTGATGCGGGGGACGGCCAGGCAGCCGGTGCTCTGGCTGGCCTTCCTGATCTTCCTGGCGCTGACCATCTTCGCCGCCACGTACTACGTCCTGGGCGCCCACAAGGCGGAGTTCGCCGGACTGGAGACCCGGCTGGACGCGCTCTACTTCACCGTCGTGACGATGGCGACGGTGGGCTACGGCGACATCACCCCGGCCGGGCAGACCGCACGGCTCGTGGTGGTGCTCCAGATCGGGTACAACTTCGTCTTCCTGGCGGCGGCCGCCGGAACGGCCTCCCGGGCGATCCGCGGCAACGTCGAACGCAGGATCCGCGAGCGGGGCTGAACCGGCCCGACGTACGGACCGGTTGCCGCACAGCGTTGTCCACAGCCTGTGGACAACGCTGTGGGCTCAGCAGCGGCTGGCGTCGATCACGCAGAAGCGATTGCCCTCGGTGTCGGCCAGGACCACGAAGTCCGGGTCCTCGGGGTAGCGCTTCCAGTCGACGCGCTCGGCGCCGAGGGCGACGGCACCGAGCGTCGGCACACCGCCATCGTGGCGGCCCGTCAGTCGTCCTGGAAGTCGGCGGTGGTGTGGAGGGTGGCGTACAGGGCGGAGAGGCGGGCGTTCCAGTTGGCATAGGTGGGGACGTCGACGGCGTGCTTCTTGCCCATGTCCCGGATCACCTTCTGGGCGTCCTTGAGCTCCTGCGCGGCGTCGTCCGGGTTGCCCTCGTTGAGGCGGGCGGCGGTGGTGTCGAGGATCCTGAGCAGCTCCGCTTGCTTGTCCCGCTCCTTGCCGACCTGGGCCTGGGCGACGGCCTGGCGGAAGGCCTGGATCTGCAGCGCGGCGGGCTGGTTGCGCGGGACGGCCTGGGTGGGGGCCGGGGGCACGGACGGGGGCACCGAGGGGGTGGTGGGGGCCGCCGAGGTCGCGGTCGGGGAGGCCTTCTGGGTGGGCGTCGCGGCCGAACCGGCGGGGGTGGTGG
>NZ_LFVW01000079.1:0-30182 GCF_001182915.1 Kitasatospora sp. MY 5-36 | reverse complement strand
CCCGGAGGGCGGTGCGGCCGGCCGCAGCACGGGAAGCGCGATCGGCGTCGAACCGCACCCCGGCCTGCGGGCCGTCGCCGAGCGGCGCACCACCGAGGCCGGCAGCCCGGCCCGCTTCCTGGACGGCGACGCGCAGGCGCTGCCGCTGACCGACGGCGGGCTGGACGCGGTCTGGTGCGAGCGCGTTCTCCAGCACCTCACCGACCCGGCGAAGGCCGTCACCGAGATGGCCCGGGTGCTGCGCCCGGGCGGCCGGGTCGCGCTGCTGGACACCGACTGGTCGACCTTCGTGCTGCACCCGGTGGCCCCGGACGTCCGTCCCGCGCTGGCCGCCGTCGTCCAGGGCGCCGCCGCCCAGCCGGAGGCCGGGCGCAGCCTCGCGGGCTGGCTGGTCGAGGCCGGGCTGACCGTCGACACCCTCGGCGCCGACGTCCTCCTGCACGACCCCCACACGGTCAGCCGGCCGATCGTCCGCGGCCTCGGCGCGGCGGCCGTCGGCCGGGGCCTGCTCACCGAGGAGCAGTGCGAACGGCTCTACGCCGACCTCGACGCGGCCGCCGGGCACGGGGCGTTCCACCTGTCGGTGACGATGTTCGCCGCGATCGCCCACCGGCCCCGCTGACCGGCCGCTCGAACGTTCTCCTGATCCTCAGGACTCTCAGAGCCGGTGCAGCGCCGCCTCGCAGAGCCGGCACCGCTGCTGCTCCAGCTCGGGCGGGTACCACGGCTCGCCCGGCCGGGCTGGGCGGTAGTGGGCGTGCTCCATCGGCGCGGTGTCCAGCCCGCAGAGGGTGCGCGCCTGCGGGTCCTCCGGGACGTCCGGGTCCTGGCCGGCGGCGTGCACCGCGACCACGCCCGGCCCGACGCCCTCGGGGCCGAGGGCCTGGTCCGGGGCCAGTTCGAAGAGGACGACGATCGCAGCCACGGTCCCACCGTGGCGGGCGGCGGCCGTCCGCGCATTTCGATCTTCACCCCGCCGGGGCCGGCCGGCCCCGGATTACCGGCGTCGTGAACCTGCCAAAGCAGTGGCCGCGTGCTCCAAGATGACAAGCGCACCACTCGCACGCCTCGCACAACTCGTACGACCGACCGGACCGACCCCGGATCAACCCCGGATCGACCCCGGACCGACTGGACCCCAAGGAGCCGCACCATGGGCATCGCACGTCGTGAACTCCTCAGCTGGGGCGCGGGATTCGGCGCCGCCGCCCTCGGAGGCCTCGCCCTCCCGGGCAGCGCCTCGGCCTCCCCTTCCGCCGCCGCCTCGACCACCCCGCGCGGGCTGCCGACCGACAGTTGGATGAGCCGCCTGAACGGCAGCACCTCCCTCCTGGACCTCACCATCCCCGGCACCCACGACTCCTGCTGCGAGAACCCCGCCTACGGCACCGAGTGGTCGCACACCCAGAACTGGGGCCTGCCCCAGCAGTTGACCGAGGGCGTCCGCTTCCTCGACATCCGCTGCAACGGCCTCCAGGGCGCGCCCGACGAACTCGGGATCTACCACTCGGACAACTACCAGCACATCCGGCTCCAGGACGTGCTCGACCAGTGCCGCTCCTTCCTCCGCTCGCACCCCGGCGAGACCGTCCTGATGCGCCTGCGCAACGAGCGCGCCGGCGGCCAGGCGCTCGACGACACCGAGTTCATGCGGCGGATCAACCACTACCTCGACGGGCTCGGCTACCGCGGCCTGTTCCACTTCTACGGCTGGCCGACCCTCGCCACCGCCCGGGGGAAGGTCGTCCTGATCGCCGACTTCACCAACCCGTGGGGCCTGATCGACTGGTCCAGCGGCGAGAACGGCTACTTCGACACCCAGGACCTCTGGCAGACCGGCGGCACCGACCCCCTGGGGACCAAGGGCCAGCGCATCGTCGCCCAGTTCGACAAGGCCTTCCTCAACCCGGGCTACTCGAAGATGTTCGTCAACTTCCTCTCGTACGCCGGTGGTTACTGGCCCAAGACCAGCTCTCAGGCGTTGATGGACCGCAGCATCTACCCGTACCTGAACGCCCGCACCCAGCAGCGCGCCCGGTTCGGCATCGTGCCGATGGACTTCCCGGACTTCCACGTCAACGTGCTGCAGATGCTGATCGACAAGAACTTCGTCTAGGCACATCGGCAACGGCGCCCTCCCCCTCGGCCCCCTCCCGCACCCGAGGGGGCCGAGACGTCGACCGCACGCCCTCGGGGCCGCCCTTCGCGAGACCCCGCGCACGCCCGTTCCGCATCAGCCCGGGGATGTAAACCCGTGGGCCAATGCCGGGTGACGGATCATCAATCCGCAGGCCGATGCCGCCCCCGCGCCCCCCGTGACAGCGTTCCGCGCATGGACACCACGCCGATGGACACGACGCCGACGGGCACCACGCCGATGGACAGCACGCCGACCGCCCGCCCCACCGGACCGAGCCGCCGCCGCATGCTCGGCACCGCCCTCGCACTGGGCGCCGTCGCGCCGCTGGGCCTCGCCCACGCCGCCTCGGCCGCCCCCGCCTCCACCCCCGCTTCCTCCACGGGCACCGGCCCCGGCTCCCCCGGCCGCCTCACCCTGCCCGCGCCCACCGGCCCCTTCCCCGTGGGCATGGTGCCGCTGCACCTGCGCGACGAGTCCCGGCTCGACCCGAACGCCCGGCCCGGAAAGTTCCGCGAACTGATGGCCACCGTCTGGTACCCGGCCCGGGCCGCGGCCGCCGACGCGTACCCGCTCGCCCCCTGGATGACCGACGGCGCCCTGAAGGCCTTCCTCGACGACGCCGGCTTCCCCCTCCCCCTCTCACTCGCCCCGCTCACCGCCGGCCACCAGGGCGCCCCCGTCCACCGGGCCGGGCGGCCGCTGCCCGTCATCGTCTACTCGCACGGCGCGGGCAGCCACCGCGCCGACCACACCATCGTGGTCCAGGAGTTGGCCAGCCACGGCTTCGCCGTCGTCACCGTCGACCACACCCACGACGGATTCACCGAGTTCCCCGACGGCACCGTCGTCACCCGGGACGGCGTCGCCCCGGGGCTGGCCCCGAAGGACTACGCCGCCGACCTGCTCTTCCTCCTCGACCGCGTCGTCGACCTCGCCAACGGCCGCAACCCCGACGTCGACGGCCGCACCCTGCCGACCGGCCTGCTCGGCAACCTGGACGCGCGGAACATGGGCGCCTTCGGCTGGTCCAAGGGCGGCACCGCCGTCGGCCTCGCCATGGTCGCCGACCAGCGCATCCGCGCCGGGCTCACCCTGGACGGGCGGATGGAGTCGAACCCCGCCATCACCACCGACATCGACCGGCCGTTCATGATGATGACCGCCCGCTACACCCGGGCCACCAGCCCGTTCATCGAGACCTTCTGGGGCCACCTGCGCGGCTGGCGCCTCGACGTCCAGGCCACCGGCGCCATCCACAGCTCCTACGGCGACAACATGACGCTGATCCCGCAGGCGGGCAAGCTGCTCGGCATGACCGAGCAGGACATCCAGTCCCAGGTCGGCACCCTCGACCCCGACCGCGGCGTCCTCGTCCAACAGGCCTACCCGCGCGCCTTCTTCGACCTCCACCTGCGGGGCCGGCACTGCGGCAACCTGCTCGACGGACCGTCGACGGCCTTCCCGGAGGTCGTCTACCACCCGTAGCCCCGGTACGGCGGGCGGCCGTCACGGGGGTACGGCCGCCCGCAAGGCCCGCAGACGCTCAACTCCCCTCCCTGGTCTTCGGGTTGACCGCGCAGAAGTAGACCCGGCCAGTCTGCTTGTCGAAGGAGAAGCTCCCCGAGTACTGGGTCCGGGTGACCGACTCGTCGAAGGCCCTGCTGTGGAGCCACCTGGTCGGGTCACCCACCTCGGCGGCGATCTCCTCCGGGACACCGCACCCGATGGAGACCTCCTCCCACGTCCCGTTCGCCGTGATCTCCGCCAGCGTCGCCGACTCGACCCGTGCCACCCCTTGCACACTCACGTCGGTCGGCCCGGGAACCCACGTCACGGAGTTCTGCGTCAGCACCCGACCGACCCACATCGCCGCCGACAGCGAACCCAGCTGCGGGAAACGGCGCTTCAGCAGTTCGGCGTCGGCCAGGCAGATTCCGCCCGTGCAGCGGGCCCGAGGGCGGCCGGCCCCTCAGCACTGCACGACACGGCCTTTCTCGAAGCCGAGGTCGAGACGATCCTCGTCCGGCTTCCCGTCCCGCTGGACGGACACCCGGTACTCCCCCTGGAGATTCCTCGGGATCGAGGCGGTGTAGACGGTGCGCCGGGCCCCGGCCAGGTCGACCGCGTACACCTGACGGACCGGGAACTCCCTTCCCTGGCACGACAGACGGTCGATCGTCTCACCGCTGGCCATCACCCGCACCACCCACGACGCCTCCCCGTCGCGTTCGCGCAGCCCCGGGTCCACGAAGACGCCGACGCCGGGAACCCGCCGCCCGGAGGTCTCCTCCACCGTCTCGCACCAACCCGCCATGACGCTCTCCGACGCGGCGCACAGACCCCCGGTCCGCTCCGCCTGCCAGATCAGCTCCGGCCCGTACCCGCCGTCGTACTCGACCAGCGTGAACCGATCACCCGCCGGCGCCGTCCCGTTCTCCTTCGCCGTCCGCAGGATCACCTGCTTCGAGCTCTCCGCAAACACCGGCCGGACCACGGGCGCCGACGTGACACCCTTGCCCGCCACCCCTCCGGCCCCACCCCCGCTGCACGCACTGGCAGCACACACCAGACCCACGAGAACAGCGCTCACCCTCATGGAACGTCCCACCACGTGACTCATCCCCCCGTACGCATTGCTCAAGACTTCGCCATGGCACCGCCGACCGGACGGCCCCAGTCTTCTCGGCCTGCCGGATCAGCGCCGGGCGAACTACGCTCTGACGATCAGCAGGAGGCCCGCCAGTAGGACCACCCCTCCCGCGACTTCGGGAAGCCCCTCACAGCACGGTCACCTGTTCCTCCCCCGGCGGCCCGGGCCGGGACCGGCACCGCTTCGCCTCCGGATGAACGCCGTGGGCGTCCCACCCGATCATCGGATGGGACGCTCACGGATGACCCACCGTTCCACGTCAGCGGCCCGGAACGCACCCGGGATCGCCTCCGCGGCGGAACTCAGCGGCTCACTTGTTGAAGAAGAGCGACACGAGTATGCGTATGACCATGACGCTCGAGAGGACGGTGAACCCCCACCCCACGACCAGGTGGATGCCGGCCGGCCCGTCCTTGGAGGACCTCCCGGAGGGCTGCGTGAACCACTTCGAGAAACCTCGGTAGTCCGTGACCATGGCCACTCCGAGGAACAGGGGGATCAGGAACGCCAGAGCAACGAGGATGCGCACAAGGATCTCCCGGACGGTCCAGGGCGGTAGCGGCGGCAGGAACCCGACCCGCGGACCCTACCAAGCCCAGTCCGCTGCCTCGCCCGCCCGGTCAGCACCGCGCCGGGCCGGCGACCCGATCCATGTTGAGCGTCACGCGGTCCTCGGCCGGCTGCCCGTCCCGTCGGACGGCCACCCGGTACTCGCCCTGGAGTCCGCGCGGTATCGACACCGTGTAGACGGTGTGGAGCACGCCGTCGACCGTGACCTCGTACGCCCGCCGCGCCGGAAAGCTCCGCCCCTGGCACATGACCCGATCGACCGTCTCACCGCTGGACAACAGCATGACCGACCACTTCCCCTCGTAGTAGGCGGCGCCGATGAAGATTCCGACGCCCGGGTTCGGCCTCGCGGCGATGTCCGCCAGCGGAACACAGGGACCCGAGCCACGCGACGATCCCGAACAGACCGCGCCGGTCCCCTTCGCCCGCCAGATCAGCCCCGGGCCGTACCCGCTGTCGTACCGGACCACCGTGGCCTCGCCACCGGCCGGAGCCCAGCCGTTCTCCGCGGCCGATCGCAGGATCCGCCGCCTCTCGACCTCCGAGAGCGTCGCCCCTTCCTCACCGAGCGGCCACGCGACCTCGGCCGCCACCCCACCGGACACGGCGCCCGCCGACGCCCCGCCGTGCCCACCGGACGCCCCAGTGCACGCACTGGCGCCACACAGCAGCCCCACCAGAACCACCCGGAACACCATCGAATGCCCTATCACGCGAATCGCCTCCCCCACCGAAGACCGGTCTCCCGCTCGTCCCACCGCGCGCGTCAGGATCCCGCCACGCGAGCCACCTCCCCTCCAGAAGCCAGGTCCTCGTGCCCATCAATCGTCACCAACCCCCTTCCGCCCCTGAACAAGTACGCAGGGACGCCCCACGCGACGAACGGATGGGAAGATTCCCGGAGACCGGTTCGACGCAGCTTCGTGATCCTCGGGCTATTGCCGATAGGACGGCCCTTGGCGGGCACCCATATCGACCAGCCTTAGCACGTCCCGACAAGCCCCGTCGCGGAGACCATCACGAGGGCACCCAAGGCGTAGGGGATCGGCCAGCCCATCCCTGGTCCCGGAGTGACCGTCGCGACCCCGGCCAGCCAGGCCGGAAGTCCCCCGTGACACCGTCGTACAAGACGCCGATATCGGTAGGGCTGCGACCCGAGTCCCAGCCATCGCTCCAATACAGGGTTCGAAGGTCCCTCACAGACTCCGCCAGCTCAAGGGCCTCACCAAACACCGGTGGCGGGACAGCCCCGAAGGCCGCCCCGCCACCGTCACACATACCGACTACGTCGGCTCAGCACTGAACGGCGTAGCCCTTCTCCAGACCGAGGTCGAGCCGTTCTTCTTCCGACTGCCCGTCTCGCTGGACGGCCACCCGGTACTCACCTTGAAGACTCCTTGGGATGATGGCGGTGTAGACGGTGCGCTGGGCGCCGGCCAGGCTGATCGAGTACACCTGACGCACCGGGAAGTTCCTTCCCTGGCAGGAGAGATGGTCGATCGTCTCACCGCTGGCCATCACCTGCACTGCCCACCATGGATCCTCCTCGCGGTTGAACAGCCCGGAGTCTCCGAAGATGCCGACTCCGGGAACCCGTTCCTCGGCAATCTGCTTCTCAGTCTTGCATCTCCCGGACGCGACGACCTCCGATGCGATGCAGAGACCACCGGTCTCCTCCGGCTGCCAGATCAGCTGCGGGTCGTACCCGCCGTCGAACTCGATCACCGTAAACCGGTCACCCGCTGGTGCCGTCCCGTCCGCCTTCGCGGTACGAAGGATCAGCTTCTTGTAGCTCTCCGGGAAGGTGTGCTGAGCCGTAGCCGTCGATGCGGTCCCACCAGTGGCGACCGACCCGTCGCCTCCGGACGCCCCGGTGCACGCACTTACACCGCACAACAGACCTGCGAGGACAACACAGAATATCGCCGAACGTCCCGTCACATCACTCACCTCCCGTGGGCGAAAATTTGCGCCTGCTCGAACCGGAGACTCCATGGCCCATCAATTCCTACCTAGGACCAGCTCGGGCGAGGAGTCGAAGGTGACGCGGTTCCAGTTGAGCATCTCGTAGGTTGCCCAATCCTTCGTTGTCACACTGCCGTCCGAATGATAGTAGGTCGTCCGGTAGCTCCATTTCCGGAAAGACGGCGCGAACCCGTATTGTTGCCCCTTCTTGACCATCAGGTTCCGTGACTCGGTGGTCGTGTCCGCGTCGGTCGTCGCCTCGGACGTCTGGGTACTATCCTCCGTGCTGTCGTTCCAGTTGATTTCGCCGTCGACCTTGAGGACGCCATAGAAATCCGCCGATCCGGCGATCTTGCGCCCCTCCGACTTGCTCACCTTGCTCGCAAGCTGCTTGGTCCACTGCTTGGTCTTCGTTCTGCTGTCAACGAGCGCGAGCGGCCCGTCCGCATCCGCGGTCCGGATATCAGCCCCGACGTTCTTGTCAATGTAGTCCTCGTAGGTACTCTTCGTCGAGGTTGCGAGGACATCGGTGCCACCATCGGGCCGGTTCTTGCTCACGTCATAGGCACGGTCAGGCTTCGGCTTCTTGTTGTTCCTAGGCGAACCCAACGGCGGCGGGCTGTTGAGGTACTCCTCCAACCCCTGCTGCCGGTAGGCCTCTCCAGCCTTGTTGTCCGCAACAATCTTGTCGTAGTTCGGGCCCTGCCACTTCGTCTCTTCAGTGAGCTTGGTGCCCATGTTGGTGCACTTGGCGAAGCCGCTCGCGCACTCCTCAAGCGCCATGCCGGTGGGGTCGGTCTTGTTGACCGGACTGTTGTTGCTGTAGGCGTAGGCGTTCCACTGCTGCGGGTCCTCGGGGAGGAGTAGCGGGTCGGGGTTGAGGAAGCGGCCGGTGCCCGGCTGGTACTGGCGGGCGCCGAGGTTGGTGAAGCCAGTGATGTCGTCCTTGAGTCCGCCGACGTAGCCCTTGTCGCCGGCCCAGGAGTTGGCCGCGCCGGAGCCGCGCAGGACGCCGAACGGGTCGGTCCAGCGGCGGGTCTCGGCACTGGTGGCCGAGTCGATGGAGAGCGTGCCGGTGTTGTGGTGGTCGGTGAACTGGTAGGTGAGCTTGGTCGGGCCCTGGCGGACCAGGGTGACGCCGCCGGGCATGGTGTAGTAGCGGGTGCCGGTGCTGGTCTTGCTGCCGGTGTCGTAGACGAGTTCGTCTCCGCCGCCGAGGTTGACCGTGATCTTGCCCGGGTTGCGGCGGATCAGCTGGTTGCCGTCCGCGTCGTAGAGGTAGCCGGTGGTGGAGGTGCCCTGCTTCATCGAGGCGAGCTTGCCCTCGGCGTCCCAGGTCAGTTCCGTGCCGTTGGCCGCGTCCACGGCGTTCCAAGTGGAGGTGCCCCACTTGGACACCCAGCCCGGCGCGTAGACGATGAACTTGCCGTCGTCCTGGACGACCGCGAAGTACTTGCTGTTCGCCCCGATCCAGGTCTGCGAGGACCACAGCGGCACGCGCTGCGGGTCGTAGACCACGAAGTTGCCGTCGTCCTGCATGGTCGCCCAGGCACCCGGGTGGTTCTGGGTGTTGGTCGACCAGGTCACCAGGCCGGTGCGCAGCGAGGTCAGCACGAGGTTGCCGTCGGTCTGCATGGTCAGCTGAGTGGAGTTGGAGCGCACCGACTCACCGGAGTTGAGCACGAAGCCCGCGCCCAGCGTCTTGGTGGCGGCCGGGTTGGCGATCTTCGTGGTGTTCCCGGCCGCGTCGTACTGGTTGCTCCCGGGGGTGCTGCCGTTGTTCGGGAAGGTGGACTTCACCGTCGTCGGCACGTGCGGACCGCCGGTGCCGCCACCCGTGCCGGCCGCGGTGGTCGGCGTGTTGCGGGTGCCCGGGGCCGGGAAGGCCTGGTCGATCGTCAGGTCCTTCGAGACGTCGCCGGTCGGGTTGTGCATGACCAGCTTCGTGCGGTTGCCGACCGCGTCGTAGGTGTAGTCCTGCCAGTACGCCGCGCTCCCGCCCACCGTGGTCTTCGCCGGAGCGACCGCACCATTGGTCGGCGTCGCGTTGGCGCACGCGCCCTGCCCGGCGAGCGACGGCGTCGGCTGGTTCAGCTTCCCCGTGTCCGACCAGGCCGAGGTCAGTCGGCCCAGGTAGTCGTGGGTGAAGCACTGGAGGTCGGTCGCGGCCGGAGTGTTGTTCGGGATCGTCCGGATCGCGGTGATCTGGCCCGCCGGGTCGTACGCGTAGGTGGTGTTCTGGACGGTACCGGTGGTGGCGGTCTGCTTGTCGACGTACTGGGTCAGCACGCGCCCGGTCGGCTCGTCGTACGTGTTCGTCGCGACGATCTGCGTGCCCCACGGGTTCATCGTGGTACGGATGTTACGCCCGTAGGCATCCCAGTCCGCCTGCCGCAGATAGGTGTAACCGGCCCCACTGATGTCGTTGAGCTCGCCATAGGACTCGTAGTTGTAGTTGATCGACTCCTGCGCCAGGTCACCCGCCGCGGCGCGCCCGTCAGCGATGATGGAGCCACTGACAGGGTTGTACGCCGCCGTGTAGTCGAACGTCACCTGCCCGGTCTTGCCGACCTCGCTGCCCGGGATGGCGACGGTGGTCTTCGTCGGACGGTAGGCAGCGTCGAACTCGCCAACGGACTTGGTGTAAGCCGCGCCCCCGGCACCACCGACGTAGCGGGTCGAGGAACTGGCCTGCCCCTTGGCCACGGTGTCGTAGGTGAAGCCGGTCAGCTGGTTCGCCGGGTCCGTCGTGCCACTGAACGTACCCGTCTTGCGGCCGAGCAGGTCGTACGTCATCGCGATCGTCTGCCCACGCGCGTCCGTCGTGGTCGCGACCCGTCCGCCCGCGTCATACGTACGTGTCGACACACCGGAGTCCGGGTCGTCGTTCTTCACCAGGCGGCCGCGCTGGTCGTAGGCGAGGCTCCAGGTGTTGCCTGCGGCGTCCACCCGGGTCGCCGGCTGGCCGTTCGCGTTGTAGGTGTACGTGGTGACGTCGGCGTCGGCCGGGTTGCCGGTCGCCGTCGGTGTCCGGTACTGCCACAGCTGCGCGGTGCGGCCACGGGCGTCGGTCACGGTGCTGGTCGCGGTCGCGCCACTCGGCGGCGACACGTCGACCCGGTCCGCCCCCGGGTACGCCGTGGTGTTCGTGGTCTGCAGCGTGCCCAGCGCCACGAACTGCGTGCTCACCGCTCGCCCCAGGCCGTCGAACTGGATCACGCTCGCGCTCGGCACCTTCGCGCCTTCGGGGATCCACCGGGTGGTGTTCGGAGTGGTGGTGTCCTCGTAGTAGTTGTTGTACTTCCGGTTGACGCGCCCCTGCGAGTCGTAGAACGTGTCCGTGATCAGGCGGCCGTGGTAGGAGGAGACCGCGGGATCGCCCTGGGTCTGCACCAGGCGGCCCAGACCGTCCAGGATCTGCACCGACTTCCCGTACGTCTTGCCGTCCGGACGCAGCGAGTTCGTCGTTGTGGTGGACGGTGACGACGTGCCGTTGACGGCGTAGTCGTAGGTGGCGTTGGCGTTGCTCGCCGTGTCCTGTCCCGGAGCCCAGGCCGCCTTCAGTCGGCCCAGCCCGTCATAGGTCTTGGTCACGGTCCGGCCGTTGGGGTCGCTCGTGGTGAGCGCCAGACCGCGGGCTGGGTTCAACGTGACCGTGGTCGTGCGGGGCGTGCCCGCGTCGGGTGCACCGGCCGGGGCCGGGCTACCGGTGACCACCTTGGTGGGCAATTCGCCCGGGCTCGCCGAACTGTACGCGGTCGTCACGGTCGCGCCGCCGGGGTTGGCCTTGTCGGTGACCGTCGGGTCCGTGGCGGCCGTGGTGCGGCCGTATGTGTCGTAGCCGGCCGTGGCCTTGAGGACGTACTGGGCCGCACCGTTGGCGTCGTAGTGGTCCAGTACCTGGGTTCCGGTGGCCTCGCCCTTGGCTCCGGCAGTGCCGAAGTCCTGGCCGTCGTAGAGCGTGCGGGTGTCGGAGATCGTGTTGGCCGGCGACGCGTTGACGGTGCAGGCGTTGGCGCCGGAGATCACGAAGACCTCGGAGACCAGACCGGTCATCTGCCGGTTCGCCGCAGCCGCGTAGCGGTAGCGGGTGCACACATCCGACGTGCCGTCGGCCGTGCTCAGCGAGGTGGTGACCCGGTTGTTGCTATCGGGGTCAGTGGTGGTCGCGGTCGAGGTGGTGCGAGTACCAGTCGTGGTCACTGCCGTGGTGGTCGAGGTGACCTTGGTCGCCTGGTACCGGGCCACCAGGTCCGGCAGTCCGGCCCGCGTGCGCGTGGCCTTCGCCACGGGGGCCTCGTACGTGTTCACCGTGTACGAGAGCGGCGAAGCCGGGTCGGCGGACGCGTCCGCGTAGCTGTCCGTCTCCAGGATCTGACCGAACAGCCAGTCGGAGTCGGCCCGTCCGCCACTCTTCACGCCCGCGACGGAAGCGGCCTTGGCCTTGCCGTCCGCCTTGTAGTCGCCGTCCATGCCCTGGTAGTAGCTGGTGGTCGACTTCGCCTGCGGCCCGTCCTTGCCGGAGCCGGTCACCGTGGTGACGCTGGCGTAGCCGCGGAACTGGTCCCAGGTGCGGTAGTCCGACTCGGCCAGCGCGCTGTCGTTGCGGTGCCACGCGGCGGGGCCGTACACGTAGGAGGTCGTCGTCGACACCGCGCCGGTGATCAGCTTGGCGTTCGGGTCGACGGTGACCGTCTCCACCGGGTACCGCAGGAACCAGTCGTCCACCGTCGTCTGCACTCCGGTGTCGAACCACTTCACCGGGAAGCAGCTCCTGTCGTTGCCATCCGCCGAGGCCGGCATCCTCCCGGCCGTGCGCGAGCAGGACTCCTTGGCGTACGACACCAGGATCGTGCCGCCGGTCTCGGTGGTGATGACCGCCAGACGCGGGCGGTAGTACCGCGGACGCGCGGGCACCAGACCGTCGACCCGGTTGGGCAGCAGCTCGTCGACGAAGGTCATCTCCGGCAGCGCCTGCTCGGACTGGCCGTTGGCGGTGTCCTTGCCCGTGCGCTTCACCGACTGCAGCCAGGCGATCGGCGCGTTGTCCGTCGCGTTCGCCGGCGTCTTGAACACGTGCTTCAGGTCGTAGTGGTCCACCGGTCGGTACGTGCCGCCCGAACGGATCGTCGTCGTGATCCCGTTCAGCCACTTCGTCGACCAGTACGTCGGAAGGAAGTTGGTGCACGTCCCGGTGTCCTGGCACTGCTTGTCCAGCGGGGCGTCCGGCCAGTTCGCCGCGTTCGCCGCCGTGCGCTGCGAAGGGTCGCAGGCCTTGGCGTCGGCCAGGCAGCGCTCCCCCGACTCGAAGTCGATCTTCGCTGCCGCCTGGTACGTGCCCCCGGCGGCGAGCTGGTCGGACAACAGCTGCCCGTAGGCGATCGACAGGAGCACACCACCGCGGGTGTACGACGTGTTCGTGCCCTTCCCGCTGTTCTGGGCGCCGCCGCGCGCGTACACGTTGGTCTCGGGCGTGTAGGAGTAGGTGGTCAGGTTGCCGTGCGGGTCGACCACGTAGTCCAGGTTCCAGCGCCACGCCGTCTGGCACCAGGAGCCCTTGCCCTTGGCCGCGTCGTAGCACGGGTCACCGGCGTTCGGCGAGTACACCGGCGTCGTCCACGCGGACTTGCTCTCCGGGCCCACCTTGCTGGGCGAACCGTCGGCCGCCGGAAGCTGGTTGAGGCCGAAGTAGTAGACCACTCCCGAGGTGTCCGTCACCTTCAGGTACGAGCCGTTCCAGGTGCCGTTGTTGGCGCCGGTCAGGAACTCGATCTTCGTCCCGTCGTCATTCTTCAGGTGCCAGGTGCACTTCGACTGCTCGTCGACACCGTTACCGGCCGTGCAGGAGGGCTCCGGAACGAGCTCACCGGAGTGGCCGCCCAGCGACAGCGTCAGGTTCGCACCGCCCCAGCACTGGTCACCCGAGCCGGGGATGCCGGCCTTGTCGCACGTCCGGTAGCCCCGCTCGACGAATCCGGAACTCAGGTCCCAGCCGTCACCGATCCACGACGCCTGCGCGTTCGTCGATGCCGTCTTCCCGTCCACCGACGCCGAGTCGTAACCCAGCGCCAACGTGGGAGCGGCACCTCCGAGAGTCGACGGGGTCACGATCGGGTAGCTGTAGGTGAACGACCCCGAGCCGCTGCCCGCCGCCCACGCCTGGCTCGGCGACAGCGACGTCGCGCTGTAGGTGCCGGTCCCGCTGGAAGGAGCGGCGGTGAGTGCCAGCACCACCTGCGCGGGAGCGGCGGCCAGTGCCGGCGCACCCGCGGACTTGGCCTGAGCGCGCTGCCCCTCGGCCGAGCCGGTCGTGGTGGCGGGCAGGTCGATGTCCGCCACGAGTCGCTTGGCCTGCTCGTCGTAGTGCGAGGCGACCGGCGTACGCGCCTGGCAGCCGTCGGCGTCCGGCGTCGTCAACGCACACTCCGGCAGAACCGCCAACCCGGCCCTGTGCGCGAAGTCGCCACCGGAACCCAACGATCCCAGGTCGAGCCCGATCCGGACCTTCCCCGGCTGGGCCCCGTCGCCGCTCCGCGACAGCGCCACCAGTGTCGTCGGCGCACCCGCGTCCGGACCGGAGCCCGGCGCGGCCGCGAGCTTCACCTGCACGGGCGCGGCAGCAGCGGCGTCGCCGGCGCGGGCGACCGGAGCCACCCAGACCGGCAGGTCGCCCGCCTGCTTCGACGCGCCGACGACAGACTCCCGCCCGTCCGCCGCGCCGGCGTCCCGGTCGGTCGGCGTGTCCAGGGCGACCACCGCCGTGCCGTGCTTCGGCTGCGGCACGCTCTTCGGTGGCACCCAGTCCGGCGAGCCGGTGTTCGGCGAGGAAGCCTTGGACTTGTCCGTCGTCCCGGGCACCGAGGCCGTCCGCTGGAGCGGCGTGTTCGGCGGCGACCAGACCTTGCCCTTGCCCCCATCCGCGGGGGCCGCGACTGCGGTACCGAGCGGCGCGGCCAGCATGCTCAACACGGCGAAGGAACCCAGAATTGCCATTCGAGGCTTGCGCCACCGTGACGGGGAATCACCCCATCCGGATTCACCGGGTGGTCTTTCTACTTCGGAAGACACTTTTACCCCCCCAAGAAGAGTCCGCACCGCTGGTCGATGCGGACGGGATCTCGCAGGAGGGTAGGGGACAAACCATCCAATGGTCGAGCAAATTGAGGAAAGGCTGAGGATGTGATCGATATCACATTCGAGAAAATTGGCGGACGACCCACCAAATCGGACACGTCTACAGAAATAAGAAGTTGACGATCCTTTGACCGGCAGCGGTAGTTTGCTGGGCGCCTCTGCACACATCCTCTGCAGAGTCAGATCCCGCCTGGTCAGGCTAGATCAGGACATCTCACGTGGGGGGACTTCACCATGCCTGCCGCTCCGCTCGGAGCCACCTCCGAAGCGCGCCGTTCCAGATATCCGTCACGGACCGCTGTCGCCACCGCAGTCGGCCTCGCCCTGGCGCTGACCTCGATCACACCGTTCGCCTTCGCTGACGGTCCATCGGCCACTGCCACCACCCCGGCCGACGCTCCGGCCGGGAGCCCCGCCACCAGCCCCTCGGCCATCCCGCCGGAGCTCGCCGCGCAGATGGCCACGGTCGACGCCGAGCGCGCCGGCAACAAGCCGCTGCTCAGCCCGACCGACAAGGCCATCGCCGAGGCGCAGAAGTCCGGCAAGCCCGTCCCGATCCCGGAGTTGACGGACGAGGTCAGCGAGACCGTCGCGACCCCGGCCGGCCACCTCAAGCGCACCGAGCACGTCGAGCCGCAGCGGGTGAATCAGAACGGCGCCTGGGCGACGCTTGACGGCGCTCTCGTCCCGGACGGGCAGGGTGGCTACCGGCCGAAGACCGCGCTGTCGGGGTTGCGCCTGTCCGGCGGTGGCCAGGGCCCGCTCGCCACCCTGACCAGCGCCGACGGCGAGACGCTCACCATCGACTCGCCGTTCCCGCTCACCAAGCCGGCGATCGACCCGAGCGGGGACGCGCTGATCTACCCCGAGGTTGCCCCCGGCGTCGACCTCAAGGTGACCGCCTCCAAGTTCGGCGGGCTCTCCACCGTCCTGATCGTCAAGACCGCGGAGGCGGCGAAGAACCCGGCGCTGAAGAAGGTCCGCTTCGGTACCCAGGGCAAGGGCGTCACCGTCCGGGCCGACGAGGCCGGCAACCTCACCGCCGCGGCCGCCGACGGTACGTCCCGCTGGCACGCCCCCAGCCCGCAGATGTGGGACAGCTCTGCCGCCGCCCCGGTGGCGGCCGCCAAGTCGGCCCCCGCCCTGAGCGCTTCGGCCGGAGACGCCCCGCAGGCGAAGTCCGAGGCGCGCAGCACCGCCGAGGGCCCGGGCTACGGCGCGAAGGTCGCCACCATGTCGACCACCGTCACGGCCGACGCCGTCGAGCTGACCACCGACGACGCGGTGCTCGGCAAGGGCCAGGGCCCGTGGTTCATCGACCCGGCCTGGATCCCCGACCGTAACGTGGCCAACAACTGGACCTGGACCCAGGCCGCCTACCCCGGCAAGGCCAACATCGGGCGGACCACCGGCAGCGGGGACCAGTACGCGCGGCCCGGTGTCGGTTACCAGGGCTACCGGGTCGACAAGGGCATCGAGCGCTCCTACTTCCAGTTCGACACCCACTGGTACCGCGGCGCGATCATCAACCGCGCGACCATGTCGGTGTGGGAGCACGAGTCCTCGGACTTCTCCTGCACCAACAAGTACACCCTGGACCTCTACCTCACCAGCCCGATCAGCGACCAGACCAGCTGGAGCAATCCGCCCACGAACCAGGGCGGCCGACTCGGCGAGGCCTCGGTCCCCGGCGCGGGTCAGCCCGGCTGCGGCGGCGAGTACCAGTTCAACTACGACGTGACCGGGGTCTACCAGAACTTCGGTACCAGCCGCGACACCCTCACCTTCGGTGTGTTCGCCCGCGACGAGTCCAACATGTCGGCGTTCAAGCGGCTCGGCTACAGCCCCGCTGTCGAGATCGAGTACGACCGCGTCCCCAACGTCCCGACCGGCACGTACGCCTCCCCCGCTCCCACCACGGCCGTGCCGTGGGCAGACAACCAGGGCTGCACCGGCGGCACGATGGGCTGGATGAACTCCGCGTCCGGTTTCAACGGCGCCGTCACCCTCAACGCGACGGTCAGCAGCCCGGTCCAGCAGTCGCTCTACGGCTGGATGGGCATCTGGGACTACGCCGACACCAACCGGGCCGACAGCGGCCAGACCCCCGAGGTCGCCAACGGCGGCACGGCCGCGTTCCAGGTCAAGCAGGGCCTGCTCCAGGACGGCCACGTGTACGGCTGGGACGTCATGGCCACCGACGGGCTGGTCCAGCGGTCCGGCGGGAGCCCGGCCTGCCGCTTCGGCGTCGACCTGACCCCGCCGACCCTCTCCGTCCCGGACGCCAACACCCTGCTGCCGGAGGCCGAGCTCGACTACAAGCTCCCGCCGTCCGGCAACGGCCAGGTGACCAGGAAGCACGTGGGCCAGGAGGGCCTGGTGCCGTACACCGCGGCCGACCCGGCCCCGGGCGGCAACGCCTCCGGTGTGGTCTGCGCGCGCTGGTCCTGGGACCCGCAGTTCGCCGGGGACGGCTGGTACTGCGGTGGCGGCATCAGCAACGGGTTCCCCGTCACGCTCTCCCGCTGGGGCACCAACATCCTGTACATGCAGGTGATGGACAACGCGCGCAACGTCTCGCCGGTCGCGCAGTACTCCTTCTACGTGCCGTGGAACCCGGACGGCCCGCCGCCGGTCTTCGGTGACGTCACCGGTGACGGCGCCCCGGACATCCTGCAGCCCGACCAGGCCGGTTACCTGCGCGCCTACAACGCCCCGGGCAACTCGAAGGTCCGCTCCCCGGCCGTGGCGGCCGTCGCCACCCCGGCCGACGCGCCCGGCGGCAAGGGCTGGAACACCATCCAGATCGCCCACCGCGGCACGCTCACCGGTGGCAACAACATCGACGACGTGTTCGCCCATGCTCCCGGTGACCCGCTGCTGCGGCTCTACCAGAACCCCGGGAACACCGGCGCCTACGGCCGGATCGACAAGTCGGTGCCGATCGCCAAGCCGAAGTGCGTCCCGACCGCGTCCGAGGACTGCGCCTGGCTGAAGGCCGCTGGGTACAACGCCGCCGACTGGTCCGGCACGCTGCGGATCGCCGCCCTCGGCGACCCGGTCAGCACCGACCTCGACCCCAAGCTGGGCTTCAAGAACAAGACCGGTCTACTCACCGTCGAGAGCACCAACAACGGTGCCGACGCGGCTCTCTGGTACTACCCGGCCACCAACGCCAACACCCTGGGCAAGCCTGTCCAGCTGGCCGCGTCCGGGTGGAAGGACAAGGAGCTGATCACCCCCGGCGACTGGGCCAAGCAGGGCCGCCCGGGCCTGTGGGCCCGCAACCTCGCGGCCGCCGCCGACGGACCCAAGGACGACCTCCTCGCCTACACCTTCACCACCGGGACCGTCACCGCGACCGACAGCCTGGGCGCGCCCGTCATCGACAGCAACGGCAAGCCGCTGCTCGTGCCGACGCTGACCCAGATGGCGCCGGTCGGCACCCGGATCGGCTGGGTCTCCACCGACACCTACCCGACCGTCGGCTCGGACGGCGACCTCACCGGCAACGGCAACCCCGGCCTCTGGGCCCGGAAGGCCGACGGTTCCCTGGAGATCTGGTGGGGCCAGCCCACCACCCCCGGCAACCCCTCGGCCGGCTTCGGCTGGCTGGCCGGTCCCAGCCCGATCGGGAACACCTCGGTCTCCCCCCAGTGGTGGGCGCTCGACGGCACCGGTGACAGCAGCGGCACCAACACGCTGTACAGGAACGGCGGCGACCCCAAGGCCACCTACCCGGCCGGGGCCGCACTCACCACCGACCACAACCGTGCGGCGAACAAGGCGACCGCCTTCGACGGCACGACGGTCTACCGCACCACCGCGCCGGTCAACTCCGGTTCCAACACCCCGGGGCTGGACACCACCCAGAGCTACAGCGTCTCAGCCTGGGTGAAGATCAACAACACCGACGGCTACCACACCGCGGTCTCGCTCACCGGCAACGAGGCCAGCCCGTTCTATCTGCAGTACTCGAAGTCCCTCAAGAACTGGGCCTTCGTCCTGCCGAGCAACGACAGCTTCAACGCGAGTGCCTGGTACACCGCGTACGACCAGAGCGGCCGCACCACGGCCACGGTCGGCCAGTGGACCCACCTGACCGGCACCTACAACGCCACGAACGGCATGGCCACCCTGTACGTCAACGGCCTGGCCGTCGGCTCCACCAAGGTGGGAACCACGTGGAAGCCGCCGGCGGGCAGCCTCAACATCGGCGGCGCCGCGTACAACAAGGACGTCCCCGCCGACCTCGTCAACGGCGCGATCAGCGACGTCCGGGTCTACCCGTACGCGCTGACCGACCCCCAGGTGAACACCGTCGCCACGTCGCAGTCCATCGTCCACATCCGCAGTGCGGTCGACAAGCACAAGTGCCTGGACAACTGGGGCAGCACCGCGGGCTCGCCGGTGGTGATCTACGACTGCTGGAACGGTGACAAGCAGCACTTCACCGCTACCCGGGACAACCAGCTCAAGACCGTACCGAACGGGCTCTGCATCGGCACCCGGGACGCCAACGTCATCGACGGCACCCCGGTGGTCTCGCAGGCGTGCGACAACTCCGGGGCCCAGACCTGGATCCGCCGCTACGACGGCACGCTCTTCAACCCGGCGTCGAACAGGTGCCTGGACCTGCCCGCGTCCAACACGCAGAACACCACCGCACTGGCCGTCTGGCCATGCGGAAACCAGGCGAACCAGCACTGGCTCTTCGACAACCAGACCCTCGCGGGCGTGTAGCCCCCGTCGGTCGTCGTCAGGCCACCACCGCGGCCCCTCGCCGAGCGCCTCGTGCGTTCGGTGGGGGGCCGCGGTGGTGTTCGGAGGGCGAGGAGGGTCAGACGCGGCGGCCCTCGGTGGGGGTGGCGGGGACGGCCGTGGGGGCGGTGGTGCTGCCGGCCTTGGCGCCGAGGGCGCGTTCGACCTTGGCGACGGCGGTGCGGTACTCCATGGAGGCGGCCTGTTCGTTGCTGCCCTGGCGTTCGAAGTAGCCGAAGGCCATGGCCACCGTGCCGAAGCGTTCGATGCCGACGTAGCCGTTGAGTCGGACGCCGGCCAGGGTGCCGTCGAGGTGGACGGCAGGGGCGTCCTTGCGGTCGCCGAGGGTGACCGGGCTGACGGTGAAGGTCACGGTGTCGCTGGGGCCGGCGTTGAAGGTGATGGTGTGGCAGGTCTTCAGGGCGTCGGCGGCGGAGTTGAAGTCGGTGGCGAGTTGGTCGGACGGCTCGGCCGCGAGGGCCTGGGTGACCATCGGGTTGCCGTTCGGGCCGTCGAGTTCGGTCTCGGCGCGCGGGATCGCCGCGCCCGGCCGGGTGACGTACATGTTGATCAGGGCGCTGAGCGCGTCGCATCCGGTCACCGGGTTCGACGGGCTCGCGCTGGGGCTCGCGCCGGCGCTGGGGCTGGGGCTCTGGGTCACCGGGGGCTCGGTCCAGCCGGGGCCGAGGTCGGCCGCGGTCAGCAGGGCCGACTTCAGCTGGTCGGCGGAGGGCAGTGGCTGGGCGGTTGCGGCGGACGCCGGGAGGGCGGCCGGGCCCAGGGCGACCGCCACGACGACGGCCGCGGCGGTGAGGGCGTGGAAGGGCCTGGTCAGAGACATACGGGTCCCCCGGTCGAGAGTTCGGGAAGGGACAGGCCACCAGTGTCCCACCGGGGGCGGGGCCGGGCGCGCGGGCGGGGATCGGCGCAGGTCAGGGCCGGTCGGAGGGGTCGCAGGCGCGAGGAGCGTCGGAGGGGCGGGAGGGCTCGGCCGGCAGGGTGTCGAGGGTCTCGGCGAGCCAGTGCACCCAGAAGCTCTCCAGTCCGATGCCGGCCCGCAGCACCGCGTGCTGGAGCCGATTCTCCTCGTCCGCCCGCTCGACCGGGAAGTCGCGCCGCTCGATCTCCCGGTAGTCGGCCAACTGCTCCCGGTGCAGGGCGAGATGGCGTTCCAGCTCGGCCGCCAGGCCGTCCGTGCCGACCACCGCGGCCGCCCGCAGCCGCAGCAGCAGGGGCTCCCGGACGGCGCGCGGAGCGGCGCCCTCGGCGGTCCAGCGGGCCAGTTCGGCGCGGCCCTCCGGGAGCACCTCGTACTCCTTCTTCTGCCCGCGCACCGGCGCCTCCGGCCGGAGGGCCCGGATCTGTCCGGAGGCCTCCAGCCGGCCCAGTTCGCGGTAGATCTGCTGGTGGGTGGCGGGCCAGAAGAAGCCGATCGACCGGTCGAACCGCCTGGTCAGCTCCAGCCCCGAGGACGGTTTCTCCAGCAGGGCGGTGAGGATGGCGTGCGGCAGCGACATGCCGTCGATCGTACGGGGAGCGGGCAGGGGGACGGACGGGGCGAAGGCGGGGTACGGGCGCGCGGGACGGGCCGGGCTCAGCCCCGGGCGGGCGCGGGGGCGTGCCGGTCGAGCACGGCGCGCAGCCGGTCGGGGTCGGCGGTGCCGCGCTTGGGCATGACGGCCAGGCAGGAGTTGTTCTTGTCGTTGCTCAGCAGGACGAACAGCCCCGGGGTCTCCACGTGGTGCGGGACCGCCTGCCAGGTCAGGGTGCTGGTGGAGTGGCGGTTGGTGATGGTCACGCCGGACGCTGCCACGGTGGCGGTGAACTCGCCCTTGTCGGCGGTCAACTTGTGGAACTGGCCGGCCTGCAGCCGGGGCAGCCAGAGGAGCAGGGCCAGCGCGGCGAGCACCATGAACACCGGCGGGAAGCCGATGCCCTTGCCGGTGGAGAGGTCGAGCGCGGCGATGAGCGGGCCGCAGACGACGAGCAGCTACAGGAACGCCCGCTGGCGCCGGCCCGCGCGCGTCGCCCGGGACCGGGCGGCCAGGGCCTCCCGGAAGTCCGCCACCGTGGGCGTGTACGCCAACTCGATCCGCTCGTCCGCCGCCGGCTCGTCCGCCATCGGCGCGTACGCCGTCTCGCCCTGCTCGTCCATCGGCCTGCTCTCCCCTGTGATCCGCTCCACGCCCCGCGCGCCGTGATCCGCGCTGCGACCTGCGGATACTAGCAACGGCCCCCGGGCGGACGGCGAGTGGTTTTCGGTCGGCGCCCCCGCTCGCGGCGGGGGCGCCGACCGTACGGGACGCGGGGACGCCGACCGTACGGAACGCGGGGGCGCCGACCGTACGGGACGCGAGGGCTCAGAGCGCCGCGGCGAGCTCGGTGCCCTGCTTGATGGCGCGCTTGGCGTCCAGTTCGGCGGCCACGTCGGCGCCGCCGATCAGGTGCACCGGCAGACCGCGCTCGCGCAGCGCCTCGTACAGGTCGCGGCGCGGCTCCTGGCCGGTGCAGAGCACGACGGTGTCCACGGGCAGCAGTTGGCGCTCGCCGTCCACCGTGATGTGCAGACCGGCGTCGTCGATCAGGTCGTAGGTGACGCCGGGGACCATCACCACGCCGCGGTGCTTGAGCTCGGTGCGGTGGATCCAGCCGGTGGTCTTGCCGAGGCCGGCGCCGACCTTGGTGGTCCTGCGCTGGAGCAGGTGGACGCTGCGCGGGGGCTTCGGCCGCTCCGGGGCGCGCAGGCCGCCGCGCTCGCGGTACTCCGGGTCGATGCCCCACTTCGCCTGGAACACCGGCGGGTTGAGGCTCGCCGCGTCGCCCGGGTCGGTGAGGAACTCGGCCACGTCGAAGCCGATGCCGCCGGCGCCGAGGATGGCGACCCGCTCGCCGACCGGCGCGCCGTCGCGCAGCACGTCGAGGTAGCCGAGCACGCTGGGGTGGTCGATTCCCGGGATGTCGGCGGGAGTTCGCGGGGTGACGCCGGTGGCGAGGACGAGCTCGTCGTGGCCCTGCCCGGCCAGCTGCTCGGCGGTGACGGTCGCGCCCAGCCGCAGCGTGACGCCCAACTCGGCCAGCCGGATGCGGAAGTAGCGCAGCGTCTCGTCGAACTCCTCCTTGCCGGGGATGCGCCGGGCGATGTTCAGCTGCCCGCCGATCGCCTCGGCGGCGTCGTACAGGGTGACGTCGTGGCCGCGCTCGGCGGCGGAGACGGCGAAGGCGAGGCCGGCCGGGCCCGCCCCGACGACGCCGATCCGCTTGCGCGACTTCGTTGCCCCGAGGACGAGTTCGGTCTCGTGGCAGGCGCGCGGGTTGACCAGGCAGGAGGTGATCTGGAGGTTGAAGGTGTGGTCGAGGCAGGCCTGGTTGCAGCCGATGCAGGTGTTGATGGCCTCGGCGCGGTCGTCCCGGGCCTTGGCGACGAAGTCGGCGTCGGCGAGCAGCGGGCGGGCCATCGAGACCAGGTCCGCGCTGCCCTCGGCGAGCAACTGCTCGGCGATCTCGGGGGTGTTGATGCGGTTGGTGGTGACCAGCGGGATGCCGACCTTGCCCATCACCTTCTTCGTCACCCAGCCGAAGGCGCCGCGCGGCACGGAGGTGGCGATGGTGGGGATGCGGGCCTCGTGCCAGCCGATGCCGGTGTTGATGATGGTCGCCCCGGCGGCCTCGACGGCCTGGGCGAGCCGCACGACCTCGTCGAGGGTGGAGCCGCCGGGCACCAGGTCGAGCATGGAGAGGCGGTAGACGATGATGAAGTCCTCGCCGACCCGCTCGCGGACCCGGCGGACGATCTCCACCGGGAAGCGCATCCGCCGCTCGTACGTGCCGCCCCACTCGTCCTCGCGGTGATTGGTCGCGGCGACGATGAACTCGTTGACCAGGTAGCCCTCGGAGCCCATAATCTCGACGCCGTCGTACCCGGCGCGGCGGGCGAGTTCGGCGCAGCGGGCGAAGTCCTCGATGGTCTGCTCGACCTGCTCGGCGGTGAGCGCGTTGGGCGTGAAGGGGCTGATCGGGGCCTGGATCGCGCTGGGGGCGACCAGGTCGCGGTGGTAGGCGTAGCGGCCGAAGTGCAGGATCTGGAGGGCGATCCTGCCGCCGGCGGCGTGCACCGCGTCGGTGACCACGCGGTGCCGGTCGGCCTCCTCCTCGGTGGTCAGCATCGCGCCGCCCTCCCAGGGGCGCCCGGCCTCGTTGGGGGCGATGCCGCCGGTGACGATCAGGCCGACGCCGCCGCGGGCCCGCTCGGCGTAGAAGGCGGCCATCCGCTCGTAGCCGCCGGGGGCCTCCTCCAGGCCGACGTGCATCGAGCCCATGATCACGCGGTTGGGCAGGGTGGTGAAGCCGAGGTCGAGCGGGCTGAGCAGGTGCGGGTAGCGGTTGCTGCCGGGGTGGGCGCTCATCGACGTCTCCTGGGGCGCGGGCGGGAAGTGGACCGGGGAGTGGACCGGGGGCGTTGTGGACCCGGGGGCGTTTGTTACCGCAGGGTAGGGGACAGGCGGCAGGGTATGCAACTAGTTGCATAAGGCTCTCCCGGGTCGCCGGAAGGGCCCTCCGGATGGCTCGAACACGGCGCCGGGGACCGACCGGACGCGTATCGTCGTGTCCCGGACATCGCGGGGGCGTCGCGGGGGGACATCGCATCGCGGGGACGCCGCGGACTCGAAGCTCGGGACTCAGGAGAGGAGCGGCCGTGCGCGGTGGCTCGGTGGCCGTGGTCGGGGGCAGCATCGCCGGGAGCGCCTTCGCCGGCGCGGCCGCCCGGCTCGGCGCGGAACGGGTGGTGGTGCTGGAACGCAGCCCCGGGCACCTGGAGGACCGCGGCGTGGGCCTGTGCACCCACAACGACCGCTTCGACGAACTGGTCCGGGCCGGACACCTCGACGCGGACACCCGCCGCCACCGCCTCACCGTCCGCCGCTGGGTCGCCCGGGGCGCGGCCGGCGAGGGCGACGGGCCGGACGGC
Source organism: Kitasatospora sp. MY 5-36 (assembly GCF_001182915.1). Lineage (NCBI taxonomy): Bacteria > Bacillati > Actinomycetota > Actinomycetes > Kitasatosporales > Streptomycetaceae > Kitasatospora > Kitasatospora sp. MY 5-36. The sequence goes on along the minus strand of NZ_LFVW01000079.1, from coordinate 5,996 downwards.
TGCGGGCGACTGCTCTGGGCCCAGCCCTTCCCGTTCCACTCGCACCACTGGGGCGTGCTCTGGCAGGCCCTGCGCGAACGGATGCCCGAGCAGGTCGAGTTCCGGCTGGGTGCCACCGTGACGGCCGTCGGCAACGAGCCGGGCGGGGACGAACCGGACGGCGGCGGGTCGGAGGGCCCCCAGGCTGAGCCGGACGGCGCCCGGGCCGAGACGGGCGGTGCCTGGGTCGAGACGGACGGCGCCTGGGTCGAGACGGACGGCGGCCGCGAGACGTACGACCTTGTGATCGGCGCCGACGGCTACCGCTCGGTGGTCCGCGAGGCCGTCTGCCCGCAGGCCGAGCCCGAGTACGCCGGGTACGTGTGCTGGCGCGGCAGCTACGACGCCGCCCTGCTGGCCGAGCTGCCCGGCGGCGCGGCGCCGTGGCCGGAGGAGCAGTGCATCACCGCCTGCTACCCCGGCGGCCAGGTGGTGATCTACCGCATCCCCGGGGTCGCGCCCGGCCGCACCCAGGTGAACTGGGTCTTCTACGCCCCCACCCCCGCCTGGCTGCGCCTGGACGGCCCGACCAGCATCCCGGCGGGCAGCCTCACCGACCCGCAGGTGGACGAGCTGCGCCGGCTCGCCGAGCGGTACCTGCCGCCGTACTGGGCCGGCCTGGTCACCCTGACCCCGCGCGAACGGACCTTCCTCCAGCCGGTCTACGACCTGGCGGCCCCGGCCCGGACGGCCGGACGGCTGCTGATCGGCGGGGACGCGGCCACCGTGGTGCGCCCGCACAACACCAGCGGCGCGGTGAAGGCGATCCAGGACGCCCACGCCTTCGAGCTGGCGGGGCGGGAGGCCGGCTCCTGGGCAGCTCTGCTGGCCGCCTACGACCGCGAACGGACGGCGGCCGGGCGGGAGTTGGTGGAACTGGGCCGCACCCTGGGCCGGGCCCAGGTCACCGCGGCGCCGGACTGGTCGGGGATGGACGAACCGGCCATGACCGCCTGGTGGCACCACCAGTTCACCGGCGGCGGGGGTTTCGGCGGCCACGCGCTCGGCCGTACCGACTGAGCGCGTGGCCGTGACTGCCGGACCCCGGTCGACCCGCTTCGGGCGAACGGGCGTCGACCGCTACCGACTGGCGACGGTCAGACGTTGACGCCGTAGTCGGTCGCGATGCCGCGCAGGCCGGAGGCGTAGCCCTGGCCGATGGCGCGGAACTTCCACTCGTTGCCGTTGCGGTACAGCTCGCCGAAGACCATCGCGGTCTCGGTCGAGGCGTCCTCGGTCAGGTCGTAGCGCGCGATCTCCAGGCCGTTGGCCTGGTTGACGATCCGGATGAACGCGTTGCGCACCTGGCCGAAGTTCTGCAGCCGGGCGTCGGCGTCGTAGATCGACACCGGGAAGACCACCTTGGCCACGTCGGCCGGGACGCGGTCCAGGTCGACCTTGATCTGCTCGTCGTCCCCGTCTCCGCCGCCGGTCAGGTTGTCGCCGCTGTGCTCGACCGAACCCTCGGGGCTGCGGAGGTTGTTGAAGAAGACGAAGTGCTGGTCCGAGACCACCTTGCCCAGCGCGTTGCACAGCAGCGCACTGGCGTCCAGGTCGTAGTCGGCCCCGGTGGTGGTGCGCACGTCCCAGCCGAGACCGACGATCACGGCGCTCAGACCGGGCGCCTCCTTGCTCAGCGAGACGTTGCCGCCCTTGGCCAGCGAAACTCCCACAATGCCCTCCTCTGATCTCTCCCTGTGGACGAATCTACAACACTGTAGAGATCACGAGAATCCGTCTGCAGGCGGGCCCACCCCGGGAATTTCTCCGGGTCGCACACGGGAACCCTGCGCGGGAACCGCCGCCGGCCCGGCCAGGGCGTCACCGCACGGCGTCGATCTCGATCCGCAGCGCACCGTTCTCGGCCGTCGCCCTGCGGCCCCAGCCCAGCAGCAGGCCCAGCACCTCGCGCTCGGCGGCCGGGAGCCGGGCCAGGTCCACCTGCTCGATCTCCCGGACCAGCGCGGCCATCGACGGCTGCCGGATCCGGCTGCTGAAGTCGAGGTCCGGCTCGTGGCGGGCGAGGGTGGGCAGGGTCCGCGCACCCAGACGACGCAGGACGGCCCGCAGGGCGCCGCCGTCCACCCAGGCCTCCAGCCGCCCGGGCTGCGGCGCCGGGCCGGCCCCGCGCCCCGTCCTCGCCTTGACCGGCACCCGGTACAGGCCGAGGACGTACTCGTCCTCGGCCACCTCCTCGTCCGGCCCGTACGGCCGCAGGCCGCCCGCTGTGCTCCGCATGCCGAGCACCCTAGCGACCTCCCGCCCTAGACTGGCAGTGGATTTCCCCTCGTCCGCTCTTCCCCCGTTCCCCCTCGTCGGCTCGCCGCCGTCTCCCCTCGTCGCAGGCCCGGTCGCCGGAGGTCCCGATGCGCCAGCGGTACAGCTTCCACCTCGACCAGGGCGGGCACTCGGTGACCGTCAACGTCCGGTCCGGCTGGATCACCGAGACCGAGCTGCTGGTCGACGGCAAGGAGTGCGACTTCCACCGCGTCCACGGGCACGGCGACTATCCGCTGACCCTCACCGCCCAGGTCGCCGAGGAGCCGCCGACCCCGCCGAGGCCGCTCGCGGTGCGGCTGGACCGCACCGGCCGGGCCGAGCACCCGCTCTCCTGCGTCCTGGAGCTGTCCGGCGCCCAGCACCCGATGCCCGAGCGCACGGCGCGCTGATTCCGCCTCCTCCCCCCGCGAATTCCGCCTCCTCCGCACGGCCGCGCCCGTCCACGGCCGCCTTCCGAGGGCGTGGAGCCGGAGACCCCGTTCCCCGTTCGCGGTCGACCCCCTCGGTCAACCTTCGACCGTCCGCGACCCCCTTCGGTGCACCGAAACCACCCGTTCGGGCGGTTTGCCCGCAAATGCCACCAAACCTTACGATCCACCGTCCGGACCCACTGGCCCGGACCCCCACGACGAAAGCCCTCCCATGACCACCCCCGCGACCCCTGACGCCTTCGACACCCTCCTGGGCGAGGCGATGGCCGGCGCCGAGCGCTTCGGCCACCGCCAGCACGTCCGGCTCACCTGGCTCGCGGTGCGCCGCCACGGCGCCGACGAGGCCCTCACCCTGGTCGGCGAGGGCATCCGGCGCACGGCCGCCAAGGCGGGCGCACCGCAGAAGTTCCACGTCACCATGACCCGCGCCTGGGTCGAGCTGGTGGCCCACCACACCGACGCCGCACCGGACTTCGACACGTTCGCGGCCCGCCACCCCGAGCTGCTCGACAAGGAGCTGCTCACCCGCCACTACCGGCCCGGGACGCTCGCGGGCGAGCGGGCCCGGACCACCTGGGTGGAGCCGGACCTCGCCCCCTTCCCCCGGGCCGCTCAGCCGTCCTGACGCCGCCCGGCACGCTCCTCGACGGTCCCCTCGACGATCTCCTCGACCGCCTTCCGGGCGCGCTCGGCGTCCTCCGTGACCAGCCCGATCCTGGTGCGGCGGTCGAGCACGTCGGCCGCGTCCAGCGCGCCCTCGTGGCTGACGGCGTAGGCGATCTCGGCGCGGGTCACGTCCAGGCCCTCGGCGATCGGCGTCAACTCTCCGGCCGCCAGCACCTCGTGGGCCGCGCCGCCGTGGCGGGCGAGCAGTGAGGCGGGCACCCGCCCGGCGGTTCCGCCCTCCGGGACCCCGGCGGGCAGCGGGCGGCTGTCCCCGTGGCCGGGGGCGCCGACCAGCGGCAGCCGGGCCGTCCAGCAGGCGCGGGCGGGCAGGCCGCGCAGCCGGACGGCGGTGTCCACCGCGTCCTCGGCCATCCGGCGGTAGGTGGTGAGCTTGCCGCCGACCACGGTGATCACCCCGGACGGGCTCTCCAGCACCGCGTGCTCGCGGGAGATGTCGGCGGTGCTGCCGTCCCCGGTGTCGATCAGCGGGCGCAGCCCGGCGTAGGCGCCGATCACGTCCGCCCCGGTCAGGGCGGTGGCGAGGGCGGCGTTGACGGTGTCGAGGAGGAAGGAGAGCTCGGCCTCGGTGGGCTGCGGCTCGTCCGGGATCGGGCCCGGGGCGTCCTCGTCGGTCAGGCCGATCGCGACCCGGCCGAGCTGCTGCGGGAGGGCGAAGACGAAGCGGCTGGTGGAGCCGGGCACCGGCACGGTGAGGGCGGCGGTCGGGTTGCCGAGGGCCTTCGCGTCCACCAGCAGGTGGGTGCCCCGGCTGGGCCGGAGCCGGATCAAGGTGTCCACCTCGCCCGCCCAGACGCCGGTGGCGTTGACCACCGCGCCGGCCCGGACGGTGAGTTCCCGCCCGGTCAGGGTGTCGACCAGCCGGGCCGAGGTGCCGGTGACCAGCTCGGCGCGCACCCTGGTCAGCACGCTGGCACCGTACTGCGCGGCGGTCCGGGCCAGTGCGACCACCAGCCGGGCGTCGTCCACGAGTTGGCCGTCGTGGGCGACCAGCGCGCCGCGCAGCCCGTCCGTCCGCACGCCCGGCACCAGCCGGCGGGTCCGGTCGGCGTCGATCCGGCGCACCCGGGGCAGCAGCGCGCCCGGGGTGCCGGCCGTCAGGCGCAGCGCGTCCCCGGCGTGGAAGCCGGTACGGATCAGCGCGGCCTGGCCGGGGCGCAGCAGGTCCGGGAGCAGCGGCACCAGTTGGGGCAGTGCGCGGATCAGGTGCGGGGCGGTGCGGGTCATCAGCACGCCGCGCTCCACCGCGCTCTCCCGGGCCACCTTGATCCGCCCGGAGGCGAGGTAGCGCAGGCCGCCGTGCACCAGCTTGGAACTCCAGCGGCTCGTCCCGAAGGCGAGGTCCCGGGCCTCGACCAGCACCGTGCGCAGGCCGCGCGAGGCCGCGTCCAGGGCCACTCCGGCGCCGGTGACGCCGCCGCCGATGACCAGGAGGTCGATCCGGGCGTCGTCGCCGAGCGCCTCCAGCTCCGCCGCCCTTCGGACGGCGTTGAGCCGGGAGGTCCCGGCGTGCGGACCGGTGTACGGGCCCGCGTGCGAACCGGAGGACGGACCGGCGTGCGAGCTGGAGTGCGGACCGGTGTGCGGGCCTGCGGTGGGGGTCATGGCGCGAGGTATCCGTTCAGTGCTCTGGCCAGTTCGCGCCGCCAGGCCGCCTCGGGCAGCAGGGAGGCGACCATGCGGTGCGACTGGACGGTGGACTGGGCTGTCAGCAGGACCATGGCGGCCAGTTCGAGCGGCTCGCTGGCCCGGATCGAGCCGTGCGCCTGGCCCTGCTCGATGCCGGTGCGCAGTGCCTCCAGCAGGCCGCGCTGGCTGGCGCCGAGCCGCTCGACGACGTACTCGAGCAGCAGGTCGGAGTCGTCGGAGCGCAGCAGCGCGCCGATCACCGGGTGGTCGCGCAGCCGGACGGCGATCTCCACGGTCCGTTCGACGAAGGCCTCCCGGTCCCGGCCGGTCGGCACGGCGGCCTCCAGGGTGGCCAGGATCTCCCGGGTGAGCAGCGCGCCGATCACCGCCCGGACGTCCGGCCAGCGGCGGTAGACGGTAGGCCGGCTGACCCCGGCACGGCGGGCGATCTCGGCGAGCTGGGTGCGGCGCACGCCGAGATGGACCATCAGGTCGGCGGCGGCGTCCAGGATCGCGTCGTCGGTGCTGCGGGCCCCCGGGACCTGGCCGGTGCCCCCGTGGGTCTGGCCCGGCGTCTCGGGCTCGTCGTTACTACTTGACATGATGTGTGAAACTGTAACGCATGGCACCTGAGACGCAAGCGGGACCGGCCGGCGCCGCACTTCCGCTCCCCCCGATGAAGTGGGACGCCTGGGGCGACCCGGCCCTGGCCAAGGAGCTGTCCGCCGACATCAAGGGACTGCTCGCCGCCGCCCTCGGCGTCACCGGCGACGCCGCCCCCGGGCCGAGCGCCGACGAGGTCGTCCTGCACCCGTCCCGGCTCTCCGCCGAGGACCTCGACGCGCTGGCCGGCGCGGTCGGCAAGGAGCACGTCAGCGCCGCCGACGCCGACCGGCTGCCGCGCGCCGGCGGCAAGTCCACCCCGGACCTGCT
>NZ_LFVW01000804.1:0-4307 GCF_001182915.1 Kitasatospora sp. MY 5-36 | reverse complement strand
CGGGGCGCCGCTCCCCCGCCGCAGGGCCCGGCGGCCTGTCCGCTGTGGTCGCCGCTGCCCTGCACCACGGGGCCGAGGGAGCGCTGAGCGACCGGGGGCGCGCCGGAAACGGCGAGCGCCCCCGCCCGGGGAGGGCGGGGGCGCTCGTCACGCGCGGGGCGGGATCAGCCCTGGGCGGCGATGATCTCGCGGGCCAGGCGGGCGGTCTCGGACGGCGTCTTGCCGACCTTGACACCGGCGGCCTCGAGGGCCTCCTTCTTCGCCTGGGCGGTGCCCGAGGAGCCGGAGACGATGGCGCCGGCGTGGCCCATGGTCTTGCCCTCGGGGGCGGTGAAGCCGGCGACGTAGCCGACGACCGGCTTGGTGACGTGCTCGGCGATGAAGGCCGCGGCACGCTCCTCGGCGTCGCCACCGATCTCACCGATCATGACGATGAGCTCGGTCTCCGGGTCCTCCTGGAAGGCCTTGAGCGCGTCGATGTGGGTGGTGCCGATGACCGGGTCGCCACCGATGCCCACGGCCGAGGTGAAGCCGATGTCCCGCAGCTCGTACATGAGCTGGTAGGTCAGGGTGCCGGACTTCGAGACCAGGCCGATCTTGCCGGAGCTGGTGATGTCGGCCGGGATGATGCCGGCGTTCGACTGTCCGGGGCTGATCAGACCCGGGCAGTTCGGGCCGATGATGCGGGTCTTGTTGCCCTTGGCACCGGCGTGCGCCCAGAAGGCGGCGGTGTCGTGCACCGGGACGCCCTCGGTGATGACGATGGCCAGGCCGATCTCGGCGTCGATGGCCTCGATCGCGGCGGCCTTGGTGAAGGCCGGCGGGACGAAGAGGACCGTGACGTCGGCGCCGGTCTTCTCCATGGCCTCGGCGACGGTGCCGAAGACCGGGATCTCGGTGCCGTCGACGTCGACCGTGGTACCGGCCTTGCGCGGGTTGACGCCGCCGACGATCTGGGTGCCGGAGGCGAGCATGCGGCGGGTGTGCTTCATGCCCCCGGCGCCGGTCATGCCCTGGACGATGACCTTGCTGTCCTTGGTAAGGAAGATAGCCATGGTGTTAAGTCCCCTTCCTTACTTGTTGGCCAGCTCGGCGGCGCGGTCAGCGGCGCCGTCCATGGTGTCCACGCGCTGCACCAGCGGGTGGTTGGCGTCGTCGAGGATCTTGCGACCCAGCTCCGCGTTGTTGCCGTCCAGGCGGACGACCAGCGGCTTGGAGACGTTCTCGCCCTTGCTCTCCAGGAGCGCCAGGGCCTGCACGATGCCGTTGGCGACCGCGTCGCACGCGGTGATGCCGCCGAAGACGTTGACGAAGACCGACTTGACGTCGGGGTCGCCCAGGATGATCTCCAGGCCGTTCGCCATCACCTCGGCGGACGCGCCGCCACCGATGTCGAGGAAGTTGGCGGGCTTGACGCCGCCGTGGTTCTCACCGGCGTAGGCGACCACGTCGAGGGTGCTCATGACGAGGCCCGCGCCGTTGCCGATGATGCCGACCTGGCCGTCGAGCTTGACGTAGTTCAGGCCCTTGGCCTTGGCGGCGGCCTCCAGCGGGTTGGCCGCGGCCTTGTCCTCCAGGGCCTCGTGCTCGGGCTGGCGGAACTCGGCGTTCTCGTCCAGGGAGACCTTGCCGTCGAGCGCGATGATCTTGCCGTCACCGGACTTGATCAGCGGGTTGACCTCGACGAGGAGGGCGTCCTCCTTGATGAAGACGGTCCACAGCTTCTGCAGGACCTCGGCGACCTGGTCGGCGACCTCGGCCGGGAACTTCGCCGCGGCGACGATCTCGGCGGCCTTCTCCGGGGTGCAGCCCTCGTTGGCGTCGACCGGGATCTTGGCGAGCGCCTCGGGGTTCTGCTCGGCGACGACCTCGATCTCCACGCCGCCCTCGACGCTGGCCATGGCCAGGAAGGTGCGGTTGGTGCGGTCCAGCAGGAACGAGACGTAGTACTCGTCCTTGATGTCCGCGGTCTGGGCCAGCATCACCTTGTGAACGGTGTGGCCCTTGATGTCCATGCCGAGGATCTGCTCGGCCTTGGCGACGGCGTCCGCCGGGTCGGCGGCGAGCTTGACGCCGCCGGCCTTGCCTCGGCCGCCCACCTTCACCTGAGCCTTGACGACGGCGCGGCCGCCGAAGCGCTCCGCGATGGCGGCAGCGTCTGCGGCGGTCTCGATGACATCGCCGTCAAGCACGGGCACACCGTGCTTGGCGAAGAGGTCCCTCGCCTGGTACTCGAACAGGTCCACGTGTTTGTCCTTGTTCGTGGTCGCGGATTGTGTCTCTACGAGCGTGCCACGGCAGGATCTTCGCTGCGGGTCGTCGGGGCGGTGCGGGTACGCAGAGGTACGGCCTTGCGGCCCACACAGCCACGGGCGCTCACGTCAATCAACACGCGCGTCACGTCCGTCTGGCAGGTTATCCCCGCAGGGCCGGGCAGTTCCGCCCGGGGCCTGTCCGCCCCGGGTGAGAACCGTCACAAACAGCCCGGCGGGACGGGGTGGACGGCCGGTCCGCCGATCGCGCGGATTAGCGCGTCCGGGTGAATTCCTCACGCCCCCTGGTCGGCCCCCCTGATCAGGCCCCGCGGGATCGGGCGCTTCTCGATGGCCGCCGCCATGATCTCCGGGAACGCGTCCGGGGTGCAGGCGAAGGCCGGGGCGCCGAGCGAGGCCAGGGCGGCGGCGTGCGCGTGGTCGTACGCCGGGGCCCCCTCGTCGGAGAGCGCCAGCAGGGCGATGAACTGGACGCCGGCCGCCTTCATCGCGGCGACCCGCTTGAGCATGCCGTCCCGGATGCCGCCCTCGTACAGGTCGCTGATCAGCACCACGACGGTCTCGGAGGGCCGGGTGATCCTCGACTGGCAGTAGGCGAGCGCGCGGTTGATGTCGGTGCCGCCGCCGAGCTGGGTGGCGAACAGGACGTCGACCGGGTCGGTGAGCTGCTCGGTGAGGTCGACCACCGAGGTGTCGAAGACGACCAGGCGGGTGTCCAGGGTGCGCATCGAGGAGAGCACCGCGCCGAAGACCGCCGAGTGGACGACCGAGGGCGCCATCGAGCCGGACTGGTCGACGCAGAGGATGACGTCCTTCTTCACGGCGCGCTGGGCGCGGGCGTAGCCGACCAGCCGCTCGGGGACGACGGTGCCGTGCTCGGGCAGGTAGTTCTTCAGGTTGGCCCGGATCGTGCGGTCCCAGTCGATGTCGCGGTGGCGGGGCCGGTTGACCTTGGCGCTGCGGTCGAGGGCGCCGCCGAGGGTGGCCCGGGTGCGGTCGGCGAGCCGGCGCTCCAGGTCGGCGACCACCTTGCCGACCACCGCCCGGGCGGTCTCCCGGGTGGTCTCGGGCAGCGCGTGCTTGAGCGACAGCAGGGTGCCGACCAGGTGCACGTCCGGCTCGACGGCCTCCAGCATCTCCGGCTCCAGCAGCAGCCGGTCCAGGCCGAGCCGGGAGATCGCGTCCTGCTGCATCAGCTGCACGACGGTGGACGGGAAGTACGTGCGGATGTCGCCCAGCCAGCGGGCCACCTGCGGGGCCGAGCCGCCCAGCCCGGCACTGCGGCGGCCGCCGCGGGCGGCCCGGGCGCCCTCCTCGGGGGCGCCGCGGTAGAGCGCGCCGAGGGCGCCGTCCATCGCGGCGTCGCGGCCGCGCAGGGTGCAGCCGGTGCCGTCGGCCTCACCGCCGAGCACCAGCCGCCAGCGGCGCAGCCGTTCGTCGGTCGTGGGCGCTGCCATCTCGTCCTCCTTCGCCGGGTCGGGCGTCATGGGTCGGGTGTCGTGGGTGTCGGGTGTCTTGGGTGTCGGGTGTCTTGGGTGGGGTGTGCGGGCCGGAGGTCAGGTGTCCCGGCCGGCGGCCTGCCGGGGGATCGTCGGACGGATCCCGAGCAGCAGGGCCACCACGGGGACGGCGGCGTCGGCGCGGGCCCGGTCCAGCTCGCCGGCCTCGGCCCGGACGGCCGGGAGCTCGTCGAGCGGGCCGGCCGCGACCCGGCCGCCGATCGTGGTGCGCACACCCGCCTCCAGGGCGGCGAAGGTGCGGCGCAGCAGCGGCAGGACATCGGTGAAGACCTCGTCGCCCACCCCGGTCAGCCACTCGTCCAGCAGGGCGAGCAGCCGCGGGTCGTGCAGCAGCAGGGCGCCGCCGCCGGTCAGGAAGCCCTCGACCCAACCGGCCGCGTCCGCCGGGGCGTTGGCGACGGAGAGCACCAGCCGGAGCCGGCGGCCGGCCTCCTCGGAGTCGAGCCGGCCGTCGTCCAGCAGCAGTCGCACGGCCCGGCCGCGCAGCAGCCCGGGGGCTCCGGTGGCCGGGCCG
>NZ_LFVW01000803.1:0-4311 GCF_001182915.1 Kitasatospora sp. MY 5-36 | reverse complement strand
TCGGCCCCAGCTGCAGGAACCCCCCGTACCGCCCTGGCCGCCCGGGCGGCGATGGCCGCCTCGATGACCGCCCGCCCGTGGCTCCACCCCTCGCCCCGCCCGTACCGGCCCGAGCGGTACCTGCGCAGCTGGGACCGGGCCCGCCGGCTGTTCGCCGCCGACTCGGCCGCCCACCCGCAGCGGTACGTGGCCGCCGCGCTGCCCCGGCTGCCCTTCGCGGACGGCGCCTTCGCCCTCACCCTGAGCGGCTACCTGATCTTCGCCTACCCCGAAGTCTTCGGCCCGGAGCGCCAGTTGGCGGCGCTGACCGAGCTGGTCCGGGTCACTTCCCCGGACGGCGAGGTCCGGGTCCAGCCGCTGAACGACGGGCACGGCCGCCGCTGCGGCCACCTCGACCCGCTGCGGTACGCGCTCGGCGAGCGCCGGATAGCCAGCGAGATCCTCCGCTGTCCGGGGCCGGTGGACGGCCGCACCGTGCGGGTCCTGGTGCTGCGGGCGGCCGACCGGCGCCGCCGGTCGGCCGGGCAGCCGGTCATGTAATAGTCACTACTCCGGTTTGCCCCTATACTCGCCGCCATGATCGAGACGACTATCCGGTGCGCAGAGGCGACCGACGCCGACCGGCTCACCGACCTGATCCAGGCCTCCTCCGCGTACCACGGCGAGTACGCGCCGATGATCGACGGCTACCGGGTGACGCCCGACTACATCGCCGGCCACGAGGTGTTCCTCGCCCTCGACCCGGCCACCGACCAACTGCTCGGCTTCTACGGGCTGATCCGCGAACCGGCCGAACTGGACCTGATGTTCGTCGCCGACGAGGCCCAGGGGCGCGGCACCGGCCGCGTGCTGATCGCGCACATGCTGGAGCAGGCCCGCGCGGCCGGCATCGCCAGCGTGCTGGTGGTCTCCCACCCGGACGCCGAGCGCTTCTACCTGCGGGTGGGCGCCGAACGCGTCGGCACCTTCCCCGCGCACGGCAGGATCACCTGGGACCGCCCCGAACTGCGCTTCACCATCCGGTAGTTCCTCCGGTCAGGAGGTCCCCGCGGCCGGCGGCCCGCCCGGCCCGCCCGGCTGGGCCGGTACGGCCTGCGGGGCAGGCCGGGCCGGCTGCTCCGGCGCGAGGGCCGTCCCCTGGAGCCGGGACAGGATCTTCTCCGCCAGCCAGCTGCGGTCCGACCCGTACGGGATGCCCCGCGGGTCCACCAGCTGCGTCGCCACCGCGTCCCGCAGCCGCTGCGCCCCGGCGGCGGGCAGCCAGGAGAGCAGCCCCCGGGCGGCCAGCAGGGCGTGGTACTGCTCGAAGTCCGAGCGCGGGTGCTCGATCGCGTCCAGCACGCTCGGCAGGTCCGCCAGCGCCGGGTCGCCCTGCATCAGCGCGAGCGCCTGGATCCGCCGGCCCTCGGAGCCGTCCGCGAAGAGGGCCCGCACCTGGTCGGCGGTCAGCGCCGAGCGCCGCGCGGTCGAGCGGACCTCCGCCACCACGCCCTCCGGCCCGGCCGGCGCACCGGAGGCGGGCGGCAGCTGCCCGGCCAGGGCGGCCTGGCGCTCCGCGCTGCCGCCCAGCAGCCCGAGCTGCTGCATCGCGCGGACCCGCAGGTCGTCCGCACCGACCTTGTCGCCGTGCCGGTCGCGGTCCTGCCCGGCGAGGAAGAGGTCCAGTGCCTGGTCGGTCTCGGTCAGCACCTGCGGCAGCGCCAGCCTGGTCACCAGCCAGCCGGCCAGGAAGCCGAAGACCAGGAAGTACAGCACGAGCGCCGCCGCGAACGGCACCGCCTCCGGGCCGCCGCCGAGGGCGGGCGCCAGCGCCGTACCGAGGTCGTGCAGCCGCTCGCCGAGCGAGCCGAGCTGGGTCAGCCCGACGCCCAGCAGCACCTTGGTCAGCCAGTCCGAGACCTGCTCCAGATTGGTGTTCGGCGCGTACGAGCCCTGCGGCTCACCGGTGCCGCCACCGCGGACCCGGGGCACCCCGAACAGGAAGCCCAGCCCGCCGCCCAGCACCACCGAGGCCCCGACCACGACCAGTCCGCCGCCGAGCGCCTGCCAGGCGTGCTCCCGGCCGAGCGCGAACAGCAGTAGTCCGAGCAGCCCCGTCCCGGCCAGCATCCCGGTGGCGCACCACCGCGCCGTCCGCAGGGCCGCCCCGCCGTCCCGCCGCCGCGCCTTCGCCATCGCCTACCCCCTGTGCCCGCGCCGCTCCGCTCCGGAACCCGCGCAGACTCTAGCGCCGCGGCCCCGCCCCGGACACGCGACGGCCCTCCCCGGACACGCCACGGGGAGCCTCCGGCACAGGCCGGAAGCTCCCCGGGAACGCAGACGACCCGCGGGCTGCTCCTCTACGCCGGCCCGTGCACTGGCCAGGCGCCGAGGCACCGGGGATGTACCGGTGAGCCCGCGGGCCGGGTGACTGCTGTGGATTTCGCCTGCCGGAGGCCTGGGGCCTCACCCTGCGCAGGCAGGGGCGGCTCTAGCGAGCAGCCACCTCACGCATCCTGACGGTACTCAACTCAGGATCACCTCCCTTCAGTGTGCTGCCAGCCTAGGCAGCGCTCCGGCCGGAGGCAACGGATTATTTCGCGGTCCCCGCGTCCGCCGCTCAGGCGGTCTTGAGCTGGTCCTTGAACTTGGTGAAGTCGATCGTGCTGTCGGCCGACGGGACCTGGACGGTCAGCGGCTTGTCGAACTCGCTGAAGTCGATCTTGCCGTTGCCGTCCTTGGCGCCGGCGTGCTCGATCCGCACCGGGTAGGGCTTGCCCTCGGTCGCGATCTGGAGGGTCGTGACCTCGCCCTTGGAGTCGGTGCTCTTCAGGCTGAAGGTCTTCACGCCGTTGACGTCGCCGGCGGAGCCCTTCTCGACCTTGTCGCCGCTGCTCTTGCCGTCGGCGATCTTCTTGCTGAAGTCGGCCAGGTTGCAGACCTTGGTGAGGGAGCCCATCGACGGGTCGCTCTCGAAGCCGGTCAGGTAGCGGCCCTTGAACAGCTCGGCGGCCTTGGCGCCGTTCGGGCCGCCCACGGCGGTCCAGAAGGCGGTGTCCGGCTTGACGTACGAGGTCTTGCCGTCGCTGATGATCTCGAACTTGCCCATGCCCGGCATCGCCATGGTGCCGGTGCACTGGCTCTTGTTGTCCATCGTCAGGTTCAGCTCCATCGCACCGTCGCCGGTGTCGACGGTGCCCGCCATCTTGAGGGAGGTCGCGGAGGCCAGGGCCTCCTTGGCCTGCTTCTCGATGTCCTGGGCGCTGAGCTTGCCGGTGTCGAGCTTCTGCGCGGAGCCCGCCTTCCCGTCGCTCGTGGCACTGCCGCACGCGGCGGTGCCGGCGGCCAGGACGAGGCATATCGCGGCGGTGCTGACCAGGCGCTTCGACAGCATGTGGTGATTCCTGTCCGGGGTGGCCCGTGCGGCCCCCCAATTGGATGAATTTTTCCTCAGTATGGTTCAGGTCCCTGACAGGTGATCGTCGGACGGGCCGCTGTTACAGCTTCGTGGCAGGACCGTGCCGCGCCCGTACCCGGACATGCGAAAGGCCCGGAGGAAGAATCCTCCGGGCCTTTCCGCTACTGAGTAGCGGGGACAGGATTTGAACCTGCGACCTCTGGGTTATGAGCCCAGCGAGCTACCGAGCTGCTCCACCCCGCGTCGGTAAACACAACAATACGTGGAAGTCGCCGAGATGGGAAATCGGTTCCCCGAGCACCTCTTGAAGGCACCGCTCAAGCTCCTCCGCAGGCACCTGTTCAGGGCACCCGGGCGGCCCGCCGCCGGGCGGGCGCCGCGTGCCGGCCCGTGCGGCACCTCGCCCAGGCCGCGAAGCAGACCAGCGCGGCGAAGCAGGGCACCATCAGCGCCCCGTACACCACCAGGAAGCCGTCCGTGCCGAGGTCGGCGGCGGCGTTCCAGGTGCCGTGCAGCGCCATCGCCAGCAGCAGCCCGGCCGGGACCGCCAGCCGGGCCAGCCAGCGCCGCGCGGTGGTGAGGGCGAGGGCCAGGCCGATCCCGGTGAGCGCGGTGAACAGCGGGTGGGCGAAGGGGGAGAGCAGGGCGCGCAGCACGAAGGTCTGCACGGTGCTGTCGAAGTCGCGCAGGCTGGGCGGGTCGCCGAGGCCGATGCTGTCCAGCCGCTGGCGCTGGTCGCTGGTGAAGGCCCGGCCCAGGTAGAGGGCGTTCTCGGTGAACGCGAAGCCGCAGGCGGTCATCCCGCCGAGCACCACCCCGGCGGCCAGGGTGCGCGGCCGGGAGCGGCGGTGCGGCGCACCGGAGGGCGGGGCCGGGCGCAGGTAGGGCAGCGGCCGCAGGTACGGGCGCAGCCG
>NZ_LFVW01000802.1:0-4312 GCF_001182915.1 Kitasatospora sp. MY 5-36 | reverse complement strand
CAGTGCGGCGGGCAGCGGCGAGAGCCGGCCGAGCAGCCGCGCGCGCTCCTCGGGCCGGATGCTCAGCCAGACCGCCTGCCGGTGCGCCTCCTCGCGTTCCTCCGGGCTGAGCCCGTCGCCGCCGCGCCGGCCGCCGCCGACGGTGCGGGCCAGCCGGTCCACCTCGGCCAGCACCTCCGGCAGTGCGGCCAGTGCTAGCAGCCGCGAGCAGTGCTCGCCGGCGCACTCGGGGTGGAAGCAGTCGTAGCGGGCGACCACGGCCGGCACCCCGCCCCGGACGAGTTCGTCGATCAGCTCGGCGCCGTCCGGTGCGGTGACGACGCGTTCCAGCCCGGTGGTGTCGATCGGCCGGTCGCGATAGTGGGGGACGGCGCCCGGGACGAAGGCGGCCCCCAGGGCGAGCACCGCCACCGCGGCCACGGACTCGCGCCGGGAGCCGGGCGCCTTGGCCACGTCGGAAAGGTAGTGCAGGTCGAAGACGGTGTCCTCGACCTCGTCCCGCAGCCAGTCGCGCACCCGTTCCGCTCCCCCGGTGGCCAGCCAGCGGGCCGCCGCGCCGGAGTTCTTGAGCAGCGCCTCGGTGAGCCGGACCGGGTCGGTGAACGGGTTGCCGAGGAAGGTGACCGGCCGGTGGGCCCTGGCCTGCGCCTGCGGTCGGCGGCGGATCACCTCGGGGGTGCCGCCGGCCAGCCAGCTGCGGACCTGCGGGGCGGTCCAGCGGTCCTCCGGCATCTTCGTGAACAGCCCCTGGAGGAGCAGCAGTTGGCGCGGGTCGCGGACGGCACTGAGGTCGACCTCCTCGCCCATGACCAGTTCCAGTTCCAGCTCCTGGTCGTCCGGGCGCTCGCCGTCCGCGCCGACGAAGCGGGGGCGGCCGACGAACAGTTCGTACAGCACGTTGCCGAGCCCCCACCAGGGCCCGGCCTGGTGGTTCTTGCCGGCCAGCTGCTCGGGGGCCATGTAGGCGACGGTGACCATCATCGCGGAGGTGAACCGGCGGCTGTCGGTGAGCCGGTCGACGCCGCCGAAGTCGGCGATCACGAACTCCCCGGACCCGCTGCCGGGGCGCACCAGGATGTTGGCGGGCTTGAAGTCCAGCGGGTTGCGCTGGATCCGCTGCTGCCAGAAGTCGAGCAGGGCGACCAGCTCGTAGACGATCTGCTCGGTGGTCCGCCGGTCGCCGTGCCCGCCCGACCGCCACAGCCCGGCGACGTGGGCGGCGAGGGTGACCGGCAGGTACTCCATGGCCACCCAGTCGACCTGGGCGCCGTGGTGGCGGACCCGGCCGAAGTCGATCAGCTGCGGGACGTGCCGGCGGAAGCCGTCGTGGCCCAGGTGGGAGAGCAGGTCGTGGTCCATCGGCTGGCCCGCGACGGCCACCTTGACGGCCGCGTCACCGCCGCCGTCGGTGCGCCGGACGTACCAGACGGTGCCCTCGGAGCCGGCTCCGGCCCGACCCAGCGGGATGAAGCGGCTCCGCAGGGCGTCCGGGAAGACGCCCTCGAACGGACCGCCGGTGTCCGGGGCCCCGCCGAACCCGTCCTCGGGGCCGGCCAGGCTCCCGCCCGCACTCCCGCCGCCGCCTCCCCCGGCCGGGGCGGGGCCGCCGGGCCCGATGCCGTCCTGCCAGGAGGACGAGCCGGCCCCCGAGCCCGACCGGGGCCGGACGACCTCGGTCACCGCCTCCGAATCGGCGCCAGGCGCACGTCCCGAGTGCCCCGAGTCCCCCGAACTGCCCGAGCCCCCCGGCCGGTTCGGCCGGAGCTCGGTCGGAGCGTGCGGGTCGAACCTCGGCCCGGTGTCCGGCCTGCGGCGGGTGGCCGCCTCCGGGTCGTACCGCGGCTGGTTGCCGGACACCCGACGCGTCGCGGCCTCCGGATCGAAGCGCGGCGGGGCGGCGGGCACCCGACGGGTCGCGGCCTGCGGGTCCACCCGGGCCCGCGGGTTCGCGCCGAGCCGGGACGACCGGTCCGGGGCGTCCTCGGAGGCACGCCAGCGCCCCCGCGACCACCGCTCCACCCTGCTCCCCGGCGGATTCCCCGGCTCGGCTCCGGCGGCCGACCGGGGCCTCGGCCCGCGCCGACCACCCTCGGCCGGGTCCGCGTCCTCCGTCGTGCCCATGCGACGCTCCCCTCCCCCGCAGCCCGGACCGGCGCGGGGCCGTGACCATGGGCGCACCGGTTCCGGGGTGGATTGTGACGCGTCATCATCCCTCATGGCGGGCGCGGGTGTCGGCCGCTTTCGCGGATCAGGACCGACCCATCGCAGGACCGGTACGCAAGCGCGATCCCCGACGGGGAACCGGCCGCTGTCGACGCCTCGGCCGCCACTGCCCGTACGGCGGTCGGGCCGGCGCCGCCGCCGGAGCGGAGCAGGACCGGGCGGGAACGGACCGGCCCCCGAGCGGAACTCGAGCCGGCGTCCAGCCGGCCCTCCTCAGCGCTCCTCGACCGGGCGCCCCAGCGGTTCCTCCACGATCCGCCGGGCGATCTCCTCGGGCCGCACCGGGCGTCCGAAGTGCCAGCCCTGCGCCCAGTCGCAGCCCATGGTCCGCAGCCGTTCGGCGTCCCGGTGGGTCTCCACGCCCTCGGCGGTGACGTTCAGCCCGAGCGCGTGCGCCATCGACACCAGGCCGCTGACGATCCGCCACCCGGTGGACTCGTCCTTCCCCGGTTCGTGCAGGTCGCCGACGAATGAGCCGGCGATCTTCAGCCCGGAGACCGGCAGGTCGCGCAGGTAGGCGAGGTTGGACCAGCCGGTGCCGAAGTCGTCCACGGCCAGCGACACCCCGAGGTCGACCAGCCCGTGCAGGGTGCGCAGCGCCTCGTCCTCGGGCCCGACCACGGTCGACTCGGTGATCTCCAGCTGCAACCGGGCCGGGTCCAGGCCGGTGCTGTCGAGGATCCGGGCGAGGTCGGTGACCAGGGCGGCGCTGCGGGCCTGCCGGACCGCCAGGTTGACGTTGAGCTGCGGGGCGGCGTCGCCGTACCGCTTGATCCAGTCCGCGGCCTGGCCGCAGGCCTGCTCCAGCACCCAGCGGCCGAGCGGCATGATCAGCCCGGTCTCCTCGGCGGTGGTGACGAACTCGTCCGGGCCGAGCACGCCGAGCTGCGGGTGGCGCCAGCGCACCAGCGCCTCCACGGCGGCCAGCCGGCCGTCCGCGAGGCGGTAGAGCGGCTGGTAGTCGATGAAGAACTCGCCGCGGTCGAGGGCCGCCGGCATCCGCACCGACACCGCGTAGCGGCTGACCGCCCGGGCGTTCTCCTTGGGGTCGAAGAGCGTCCAGCGGCCGCGGCCGGCCTCCTTGGCGCGGTACAGCGTGAGGTCGGCGGCCCGGACGGCGGCGCCCGGGGTGGTGGTGGACACCCGCCGCTCCAGCACGCCGACGCTGGCGCCGACGGCGAGCTTGTGGTCGCCGATCAGCACCGGCCCGGCCAGCGCCTTGAGCACGGTCTTCGCGGCGGCCACCGCCTCCTGCTCGCCCCGGCACTTCTCCAGCAGGACGACGAACTCGTCGCCGCCGAGCCGGGCCACCAGGTGGCCGAGCGGGGTGAGGGCGGCCTTCAGCCGGGCGGCGACCGCGGCCAGCAGCTGGTCGCCCATGTCGTGGCCGAGGCTGTCGTTGACCACCTTGAAACCGTCGAGGTCGACGTAGCAGAGGCCGAAGCGGGCGCCCGGCTCGGGCTCCTCGAACAGCTTCTCCAGCCGCTCGAAGAAGGCCGCGCGGTTGGGCAGGCCGGTCAGCGGGTCGTGGGTGGCCTGGTGGCGCAGCCGCTCCTGGAGCCGGTAGCGGTCGGTGACGTCCTCCAGCATCGCGACCTGGTACTGCGGGATGCCGTCGTCGTCGCGGATCAGCGAGACGGTCAGGTGGGTCCAGATCACCTCGCCGTCCTGGCGGTAGTACGGCTTGTCGAACTGGAAGTAGTCCCGCTTGCCGCTGATCAGCTCCTCGTACGCCTCCCACACGCCGGGGGTGTCCTCGGGGTGCACCAGGTCGCCGACCCGGCGGCCGATCATGTCCTCCGGGCCCGCGCCGAACAGCTCCTGGAGGGCCTTGTTGACCGCCATGATGTTGCCGTCGGTGTCACCGATGCCGATGCCGATGGCGGCGCTCTCGAACAGCGCCCGGAACCGGGCCTCGGAGGCGCGCAGCGCCCGCTCGGCCTCCTTGCGGGCGCTGTCGGCGGCGGTGCGGATCGCCTCCTGCTCGGTCAGCGTGCGCTCGCGCAGGGCGGCCGCCCAGCCGGCCGCGAAGGCGCCGGTCAGGGCCGGGCCGCGGTCGTCCTGGACGGGCTGCGCCTGGAGCAGCTCG
>NZ_LFVW01000801.1:0-4321 GCF_001182915.1 Kitasatospora sp. MY 5-36 | reverse complement strand
AGCGGCAGCTGCTGGGCGCCCGCGGACAGCGCGGCGAACGCGGCGGCGGCCTGCGGCAGCAGCACGGCCGGGGCCCGGCCGTCAGCCGAGTCCAGCAGCGGCGCCTCGCCGACCAGCAGGGTCATCCGGTCCGCCAGCGCGTGCAGCCGGGCGGAGCGGAGCTCCTGGAGCACGGTGGAGTGCGCCCTGGTCCGGGCCAGGGTCAGCTGCCGGTCCAGCAGCGCGCGCGCCTTGGGGGCGCCCGCGTGGCCGGCCAGCATGCCCGTCCCCTCCGGGTCGGTGCCGCTCAGCAGGTCCAGCGCGCCCAGCAGCCGGGCCGAGCGGCGGACGTAGCCGGGCTCCAGCGCCAGCAGGTTGAGCAGCCAGCGCAGCTCGGTGCGCGACTCCTGCGCCCAGGTCTGTTCGAAGACCGAGCCGAAGGTGTGCAGCAGCCCGCCGATCCGCCGGACGGCCCGCAGCAGGTCCGAGGTGCCGGCCGACGGGACGGTCGAGGCCGTCCCGGGTCTGGCACCGACCTCGCCCACCGCCAGCGGCAGCGCGCGCAGGAAGGCGCCGGCCTGGACGGTGAGGTGGCGGGAGAGGATGTCCCCGGCGGTCGCTGTGGAGGCCGCCTGGGCCGTCATCGGCGCTTCGGTCATGGCGTGGTAGATCCCCGTTCCCCCGGGGCGGTCCCCCGGAGCTGGTGGCCGACCGCCGGAACAGGTCCCCTTCGGGCCCGAGGGGCCCGACTGCTCCGGCGGCTCGCATCAGTGGGCGCGTCAGCGCGAGGTGGCGGCCCTGCGGCGCTGGCGCGAGTCGATCAGCAGGTCCTGGACGTGTCGCAGCGGCCGGCCCTCGGCGTCCTGCGAGTGCCTGGTCCAGGCGCCGTCCGGCCCCAGGTGCCAGGACTCGGTCTCGTCCGACACCCCGAGGTCGATCAGCCCGGACAGCTCGGCGCGGTGCGCCGGATCGGTGATCCGCAGCAGCGCCTCGATCCGGCGGTCCAGGTTGCGGTGCATCATGTCGGCGCTGCCGATCCAGACCTCCGGATCGCCGTTGTTGCCGAACACGAAGATCCGGGAGTGCTCCAGGAAGCGGCCCAGGACGCTGCGGACCCGGATGTTCTCGCTCAGCCCCGGCACGCCCGGGCGGATCGCGCAGATCCCGCGCACCCAGACGTCCACCGGCACCCCGGCCTGGGAGGCCCGGTACAGCGCGTCGATCACGGCCTCGTCGACGATCGAGTTGACCTTGACCTTCACGTAGGCCGGGCGGCCCGCCCGGTGGTGGGCGATCTCGTTGTGGATCCGCGCGACCAGCCCGTCGCGCAGGCCGCGCGGGGCGGTCAGCAGACGGCGGTAGGACTCGCGGCGCGAGTAGCCGGAGAGCCGGTTGAACAGGTCCGAGAGGTCCGCGCCGACCTGCGGGTCGGAGGTGAGCAGGCCGAGGTCCTCGTACAGCCGGGCCGTCTTCGGGTGGTAGTTGCCGGTGCCGACGTGGGAGTAGCGGCGCAGGGTGTCGCCCTCCTGCCGGACCACCAGCGAGAGCTTGCAGTGCGTCTTCAGCCCGACCAGGCCGTACACCACGTGGCAGCCGGACTCCTCCAGCTTGCGGGCCCACTTGATGTTGGCCTGCTCGTCGAAGCGCGCCTTGATCTCGACCAGCACCAGCACCTGCTTGCCGGACTCGGCCGCATCGATCAGCGCGTCGACGATCGGCGAGTCGCCGGAGGTGCGGTACAGGGTCTGCTTGATCGCCAGCACGTCCGGGTCGGCGGCGGCCTGCTCCAGGAAGGCCTGCACCGAGGTGGAGAAGCTGTCGTACGGGTGGTGCAGCAGCACGTCGCGCTCGCGCATCGCGGCGAAGATGTCCGGCTGGGAGGCCGACTCGACGTCGGTCAGCCCGCGGGCCGTGCCGGCCACGAACTTCGGGTACCTGAGCTCCGGGCGGTCCAGCTCGGCGATCCCGAACAGCCCGGTCAGGTCCAGCGGCCCGGGCAGCGGGAAGACCTCCGCCTCGGTGATGTTCAGCTCCCGCACCAGCAGGTCCAGGATGTACGGGTCGATCGACTCCTCGACCTCCAGCCGGACCGGCGGGCCGAAGCGCCGCCGCATCAGCTCCTTCTCCAGGGCCTTGAGGATGTTCTCGGTGTCGTCCTCCTCCACCTCCAGGTCCTCGTTGCGGGTGACGCGGAAGGCGTGGTGGGCCAGCACCTCCATCCCCGGGAAGAGCTCCTCCAGGTGGGCGCCCATGACGTCCTCCAGCGGGACGTACCGCTGGGGCGAGGCCTCCAGGAAGCGGGCCAGCGACTGCGGCACCTTGACCCGCGCGAAGTGCTTGTGCCCGGAGACCGGGTTGCGCACCACGACGGCCAGGTTCAGCGAGAGTCCCGATATGTACGGGAAGGGGTGCGCCGGGTCGACGGCCAGCGGGGTCAGCACGGGGAAGATCTTCTGCCGGAACAGCGTGTGCAGCCGGGCCTGCTCCTTCTCGGCCAGCTCCGACCAGCGGACCAGCTCGATGCCCTCGGCGGCGAGGTCCGGCAGCACCTCCTGCTGGAAGGCGGCGGCGTGGCGGGCCATCAGCTCGCGCGAGCGGGTCCAGATCAGGTCCAGCACCTCGCGCGGCTGGAGGCCGGAGGCACTGCGCGTGGCGACGCCGGTGGCGATCCGGCGCTTGAGGCCGGCCACCCGGACCATGAAGAACTCGTCCAGGTTGCTCGCGAAGATCGCCAGGAACTTCGCCCGCTCCAGCAGCGGGATGCCCGGGTCCTCGGCCAGCTCCAGGACCCGCTCGTTGAACGCGAGCCAACTGCGCTCGCGGTCCAGGAAGCGGCCCTGCGGCAGCGCTTCGAACTCCTCGTCGTCCGTGGCCGGCAGCTCCGGCGGGATCCCCAGCGCGCTGGACATCCGGGCCGGGGGCGACAGCGGGGCAGAGACGGGGCGGGGGATGCTCATGGGCTCCAGCTCCTCCAGCAGCAGGACGGCGTCCGGACGCGATGGGCTCTGCGGGCCGTCGCCCTCGCCCCGGGCCGGACCCGGGGACAGCACCCACCCTCCGGGCGCGGTCCGTACAGGACCGGCCGGTGCGTGGCGGTCGACTCTGCACGAGCGAGACACTACGGACTTCATCCTGTGATCTTCGCGGCAGCAATTGAATCCACGGTAAACACCGCATGGCCGGGAGGAAAGCTGAGTCGGTCGGGGCAAGGGGTTCGGCCGTCCCGTACCCCGTCCGTTCCCTGGTCCGCGCCCCGGTCCGGGGGTGTTCCGGGGGCGTTCCGGCCGCCGGCGGCTACCGACGGCTAGGCGGGGCGGGGCGCCCGGTACGGGGCCCGGTACATGAGGTCCACCTCGTGGACGGTGAACCCCAGGCGTTCGTACACCCGCACGGCCACCGGGTTGTCGGCGTCGACGTAGAGGAGGACGGCGCCCAGTCCGCGCTCGCCGGGGCCGCTGCCGGTCAGGTGGCGAAGGCCCGCCGCGGTCAGTGCCCGGCCGAGGCCGCTGCCCTGCTCCGCCGGGTCCACGCCGACCACGTACACCTCGCCCAGCTCGGGCTCGGTGGCGGTGGCCGGGTGCACCTTGGTCCAGTGGAAGCCGACCACCCTGCCGTCCCGGGTGGCGAGGAAGAAGCCGGCCGGGTCGAACCAGGGCTCGGCGATCCGCTCGGCCAGGTCCTGCTCGGTCCAGGTGCCCTGCTCGGGGTGGTGGGCGAAGGCCAGGGCGTTCAGCCGCAGCCACTCGGCGTCGTCCTCCCCCGGGCGGAAGGTACGGAGCTCGATGCCCGCGGGGACGACCACGTCCTCGGTCTGCGGGCCGGGCCGACGCATCTGGCGCAGTTCGCGGACCAGCTCCGCGCCGTACGCCTCGGCCAGGTGCCGGGCCGCCGGGTGGCCGCCGTGCACCCAGAAGTCCACCGCCTCGCGCCCCGCGCGGTGGGCCTGCGCCAGGACGGCGTCCACCAGCGGACGGGCCAGGCCGCGACCGCGGACGGCGGGATCGACCACCAGCTCGGCGGCGGGGTTGGCGGCCGGGTTCTCCGGCACCTCCAGCTGGCCGTAGCCGAGGACGGCTCCGGTCTCGGACTCGGGTTCGGCCCCGGATTCGGTCTCTACGAGATGGATGACGCCCGGGCGCGGAGTCTCCGCGTTCCGCAGCCGGAGCCGGCCCTGCTCGGACACGGCGGCCCGGCCGTCCACCGCCTGGGCCTCCGCCAGAACACGCAGGGCGCCGTCGCGCTGCGCGGGCCGGAGCACATCGTTCGCAATGACCGCTGTCTGATCGTCCATGCCCTGACGATACGTCACCGGAAATGCGAAGAACCCCCATCCGGGACCCGG
>NZ_LFVW01000800.1:0-4326 GCF_001182915.1 Kitasatospora sp. MY 5-36 | reverse complement strand
GGCGGTGGTGGTGCTGTCGGGCGCCGTGGCGGTGCTCCGGCCCAGGGCGTCGAGCAGGTCCGGGATGCGCCGCGAGGGCACGAAGTGGTCCGCGAACCCGCACAGCAGGGCGTCGCCCGGGCCCATCGAGGCCGCGCTGAGCCCGAGGTGGGTGCCCAACTCGCCCGGGGCGTGGGCGAGCAGCCGACTGCCGCCGACGTCCGGGGCGATCCCGATCCGGGTCTCGGGCATCGCGACGGTGGACCGCTCGGTGACGATCCGCACCGCGCCGTGGGCGGACACGCCGACGCCGCCGCCCATGGTGATGCCGTCCATGACCGCGACGTACGGCTTCGGGTAGCGGGCGATCAGCGCGTTCAGCCGGTACTCGTCGCGGAAGAACGCCCGGGTGCCGGCCCCGCCCGCCTTGGCGTCGTCGTGCATCGCGCGGATGTCGCCGCCCGCGCACAGGCCGCGCTCGCCCGCGCCGGTCAGCACGACGGCGCGTATCCGGTCGTCCGCGGCCCAGTCGTCCAGGGTGGCGCGCAGGGCGGTGACCATGCCGTGGGTCAGCGAGTTGAGCGCCCGGGGGCGGTTCAGCACGAGCCGTCCGACGCCGCCGTCCAGGAACGCCTGGACCTCCGCCACCTCTGCGTTCATCGGGCCCGCTCCCGTTCCTCGGTGATGTCGTCGGCGATGCCGATTCCCGCCGTCCACCGTACCGGGGCGGGCGCCCGTTGTGATCACTCGCCCGGCGATCATGTTTCCGACGGGCGCTCCAGGGGCGCTCCGCGGTGCGCGGGAGGCGCTACGGCCAGGCGCGCAGGGCGAGTTCGGCGGTGCGGGCCAGGTCGGCGGGGGTGGCGCCGTCGCGGGCCTGCTGGGACATGCCCTGGAGTACCGCACCGAAGTAGCCGGCCAGCCCCTTCGGGTCGGCCTCCGGTGGCAGTTCGCCGTCCTGCTGTGCCCGGCGCAGCCGCTCCTCGAAGGTGCGCAGGTTCCCGTTGCGTCGCTCGCGCAGCTGGTCCTGGATGACGGCGTCCTGCGGGGTCACATTGGTGGCGGCGGAGATCACCAGGCAGCCGGCCGGATGCGACGGGTCGGCGTAGACGGCGGCGGCCTCGCGCAGGATGCGGGCGAAGGCGCCGTACGCGGTGGGCTCCTCCGCCAGCGCGACAGCCGCGAACTCGCCGGCGGGGGAGTGGCCGTACTGGCGGACCACCTCCTCGAACAGCGACCGCTTGTCACCGAAGGCCGCGTACAGGCTGCCGGGGCGGATGCCCATGGCGGTGGTGAGGTCGGTGACGGAGGTGGCCTCGTAGCCGTGCTGCCAGAACAGCCGGGTGGCCGCGGCCAGGGCCTCGGCGCGGTCGAAGGCCGGCGGGCGTCCGCGACGGGGAGTGCGCGGCGGGCCGGTGGGCCCGTCCGGGGATGCCGTTGTCGCCGCGTGCGCCTCTGTCATGCGCTGAATTTTAGAGCACTCACTCAAGAAGTGTGTGCTAGCGTATTTCTTGAGCGATCGCTCAAGAAATACGCTGAGTGCAAGCAGGAGGGGGCTCGGACATGGGCGCGGACAGGCTTCAGGGCAAGACGGCACTGGTCACGGGGGGCAGCAGGGGGATCGGCCGGGCCATCGCCCGCCGGCTCGGGCGGGACGGCGCCACCGTCGCCGTCGGCTACGCCCGCGATGCGGTGGCGGCGGAGGAGGTGGTGGCGGGCATCCGGGCGGACGGCGGGCGGGCCTTCGCGCTGCCCGCCGCGCTCGGGCGGCACGGCGACGCCGTCGCGCTGTGGGAGGCCTTCGACGCGCGGATAGGCGAGTACGCGCCGGCCGGGGGTGTCGACATCATCGTGAACAACGCCGGGATCGGGCGCAGCTCCGACCTCGCCGGCCTGACCGAGGAGGAGTTCGACGAGGTCTTCGCGGTCAACGTCCGCGCACCGTTCTTCATCGTCAAGCACGGGCTGGAGCGACTGCGTGACGGCGGCCGGATCATCAACATCTCCAGCGGCCTGGCCCGGCTCGCCATGCCGGAGATCATGGCCTACGGCGCCACCAAGGGCGCGCTGGACACCTTCTCGCTCAACCTCGCCCAGCAGCTCGGGCCGCGCGGGATCACCGTCAACTCCGTGGCGCCCGGGATCATCGACACCGACCTCAATGCGGAGTTCCTGGGCGATCCGGAGGCGCGGGCCTGGGCGGCCTCGGTCGCCGCACTCGGCCGGGTAGGGGCGCCGGAGGACATCGCGGACATCGTCGCCTTCATCGCCTCGGACGACGCGCGGTGGATGACGGGGCGCGTGGTCGACGCCACCGGCGGCTCGCGGCTGTAGGCGGGAGCCGCCGGCGGTGGGCTGACAGATAACAGATAACAGCTGATGAAATCTGTTAGCTGTTATCTGTCATCCGTCATCCGTCGGTCGTGAGCCCTCAGCCCCGCACGCGCCCGGTGACCTCGCCGAACCCGATCACGGCGCCGTCCGGCCCGGGCGCCGTGGCGGTGATGGTCACCTCGTCGCCGTCCTCGAGGAACGTCCGGGTCGTCCCGTCCGGGAGCTTCAGCGGCTCCTCGCCGTTCCAGGTCAGCTCGATCAGCGCGCCCCGGGTGTCCCGCTCCGGCCCGCTGACCGTCCCCGAGGCGAACAGGTCGCCGGTGCGCAGCGAGGCGCCGTTGACCGTCATGTGGGTCAGCTGCTGCTGCGCCGTCCAGTACATGGTGGCGAACGGCGGCCGGGAGACCTGGTGCCCGTTCAGCCGGACTTCCATCGCCAGGTCCAGGCCCCACGGCTCGCCGCCCCGGTCGTCCAGGTACGCCAGCGGCTCGACGTCGCGCT
Organism: Kitasatospora sp. MY 5-36; assembly: GCF_001182915.1. NCBI lineage: Bacteria > Bacillati > Actinomycetota > Actinomycetes > Kitasatosporales > Streptomycetaceae > Kitasatospora > Kitasatospora sp. MY 5-36. The sequence continues at coordinate 1,512 of NZ_LFVW01000800.1, read as the reverse complement.
CCGGCGGCGTGACCCGGGCGTGGTCCAGGGCGTCCAGCGGCACGATCCACGGCGAGATGGAGGTCGCGAAGGACTTGCCGAGGAAGGGGCCGAGCGGCACGTACTCCCAGGCCTGGATGTCGCGCGCCGACCAGTCGTTGAGCAGGCAGACGCCGAACACGTGCTCGCGGAAGTCGTCCAGCGCGACCGGCCGGCCCAGCTCCGACGGCGTGCCGACGACGAAGCCGACCTCGGCCTCGATGTCGAGCCGGCGCGACGGCCCGAAGGTCGGCGCGGCGTCGGCGGGCGCCTTGCGCTGCCCGGACGGCCGCACCACCGGCGTGCCGGAGACCACGACCGTGCCCGCCCGCCCGTGGTAACCGATCGGCAGGTGCTTCCAGTTGGGGGTGAGCGGCTCCGAGCCCGGGCGGAAGATCCGGCCCAGGTTGGTGGCGTGGTGCTCGGAGGCGTAGAAGTCGACGTAGTCGGCGACCTCGAACGGCAGGTGCAGCTCCACCTCGCCGGCCGGCAGCAGCGCCGGCGACAGGGCCTCGCGGAAGGACTCGTCGGTGAGCCAGGTGGTGAGGTCCGCCCGCACCCGGCTCCAGACCGGGTGCCCCGCCGCCATCAGCGGGTTGAGCGAGTCCGCGTCCAGCAGCACCGACGGCGCTCCGGCCGCGCGGGCGGCCGCCCCGGCGTCCAGCACGAAGTCCCCGACGCGCACGCCGATCCGGCGCCGCCCGGGCTGGTCGGCGGCGGTGAAGACGCCGTACGGCAGGTTGTGCACGCCGAACGGCGAGTCCTGGGCGCTGGCGAGCCAGCTGCTGGGGGTGGTGCTCAACGGTCCTCCTGGTGCAGTGGACTGGGCGACGACAGCAGGCCGAGCGCGGCCAGGTCACCCAGGGGCTCGGCGATGCTACAGGTGCCGAACGCGGTGAACGAGTTGCGGATCACCACGATCTGACGGTCCGTCAGTGCGCGTGCCGCCTTGGCCAGCACCTCGCCGTCGCGTTCCGCCAGCACCGCCGCGGCGGCGGCCCGGTCGGTCTCCTGCGAGGCCAGCAGCACGTTCAGGAAGCCGTGGTGCTCGAAGCCGGTCTCCGGATCGGTGTGCCGGACGGCGTTGTGCAGCCCGGCCGTGCACTTGTACGGCAGTCCGCGCTGCGCGCAGCCGGTGAGGAAGGCGGCCAGTTCGGCCTCGTCCGGGAAGGCCTCGGCGACCAGCCCGCCGGTGCGGAACTTCGCCCGGTACGGGCTGTCCACCAGCACGTCCAGGACGGCGTCCAGCCCGTCCCCGCGCAGCAGTTCGCGCGGGAGTTCGACGGCGGCGGGGACGTCCGGCGACAGCAGCCGGTCCAGCGCGGCCACCGCCTCGGCGGCGTCCCGGGTGGCCAGCTCGACGCCGGCCAGCTCGAACGGAGCGGCGGCGGCGAGCGCCGGGGCGAGCTCGATGCTGCCCCCCGGCAGCACCAGCCCGACCTTGAGCGGCCGGTCGCCCGCCACCACCGAGTCGTCCGCCCCCGCGGCGCCCGG
>NZ_LFVW01000799.1:0-4331 GCF_001182915.1 Kitasatospora sp. MY 5-36 | reverse complement strand
CTCGGCCTGCCGCAGCGCGGTGCGGACCCGCGCACCGGCGCCGGCCAGGGCCAGCAGGGCGCGGTCGTGGTCGGCGCGCTGGAGGGCGGCCGGGTCGTCGAGCAGGGTGTCGTCGAGCATGCGGCGAACCTCCGGCTGCGGTCCTGGACGGGCGGTCGGGGCGGTCGGGGCGGCTTCGTCCCGGGGCTTCCGCCCGGGCTTCGTCCCGGGCGTCGCCCCCAGGATCAGGCCGGGCGGCGGGCCTCGTCCACCAGGAGGACCGGAATGCCCTCGCGGACCGGGTACGCGAGGCCGCAGTCCGCGCCGGTGCAGACCAGCTCGGGCTGCTCCTCGGTGCCGCCCTCGACGAGCGCGGCCCGGCACTGCGGGCAGACCAGGATCTCCAGCAGGAAGGATTCGAGCTTCATGGGGCTCTCCAAGGTTCGGGGGTGGCACGGAGGTGCCCCGGCCGATAGGAAACCCTACCGGCCGGGGCACCGGGGCCCGTGCTCAGGCGCTCCGCGCGGGCGCGAGCCCGGTCGGGGGCTCGGGCGCGGCGTCGGGCGAGGCGTCGGGCGAGGGGCTCAGCCGCGGACGACGGCGAGCACGCCGTCGCGCAGCTCGGCCATCTTCGCCGGGTCCTTGGCCTCGACGTTCAGGCGCAGCAGCGGCTCGGTGTTGGAGGCGCGCAGGTTGAACCACCAGTCCGGGCCGGCCACGGTCAGGCCGTCCAGCTCGTCCACCGTGGTGCCCTCCCCGCCCGCGTAGGCGGCGCGGACGGCGGCGGTGCTGGCGGCCTGGTCGGCCACGGTGCTGTTGATCTCGCCGGAGGCGGCGTAGCGGTCGTACTCGGCGGTGAGCCCGGACAGCGCGGACGGCTGCCCGCCGAGCGCGGCCAGCACGTGCAGCGCGGCCAGCATGCCGGTGTCGGCGCGCCAGAAGTCGCGGAAGTAGTAGTGCGCGGAGTGCTCGCCGCCGAAGACGGCGTCGGTCTCGGCCATCTCCTGCTTGATGAAGGAGTGGCCGACCCGGGTGCGCACCGGCTTGGCGCCGAGCTCGCGGACCACCTCGGGGACGGTCCAGGAGGTGATCAGGTTGTGGATGACGGTCGGCTCGGCCTCGCCGGCGGCCCGGGCGCGGGCGATCTCGCGGACGGCGACCAGGGCGGTGATCGCCGACGGGGAGACCGGCTCGCCGCGCTCGTCCACGACGAAGCAGCGGTCGGCGTCGCCGTCGAAGGCCAGGCCCACGTCGGCGCCGACCTCGCGGACCTTGGCCTGGAGGTCGACCAGGTTCTTCGGGTCGAGCGGGTTGGCCTCGTGGTTCGGGAAGGTGCCGTCCAGCTCGAAGTACATCGGGACGAGCTCGATCGGCAGGCCGTCGAAGACGGTCGGCACGGTGTGGCCGCCCATGCCGTTGCCGGCGTCCACCACGACCTTGAGCGGGCGGATCGCGGTGAGGTCGACCAGGCCCAGCAGGTGGTCGGCGTAGCCGCGCAGGGTGTCCTGGGCGGACAGCGCGCCCGGCTTCACGTCCCTGGCCGGGACGGTGACGGTGTCGTCCTCGGCGGTCCAGGACTCGACCAGCTCGCGGATCTCGGACAGGCCGGTGTCCTGGCCGACCGGGGCGGCGCCGGCCCGGCACAGCTTGATGCCGTTGTACTGGGCCGGGTTGTGGCTGGCGGTGAACATCGCGCCGGGCAGGTCGAGCTTGCCGCTGGCGTAGTACAGCTGGTCGGTGGAGCACAGCCCGATCTGCACCACGTCGGCGCCGTAGGCCGCGGCGCCCTCGGCGAAGGCCAGGCTCAGCGACGGCGAGGAGGGCCGCATGTCGTGCCCGACCACGATCGCGGTCGCGCCGGTGACCTGCACGAACGCGGCACCGAAGGCCCGGGACAGGCTCTCGTCCCACTGGTCCGGGACAACGCCTCGGACGTCGTACGCCTTCACGAGCTGCTTGAGGTCGCGCACTGCGGCTCCACCCTGGTTTTAGGACTGATCACGAAACGTCGGGGCCACCGCGCGTCGGTCGACGGGCGCGGTGACGGTAGACGGGCAGCGTACCCGGGCCGGACGAACGCCCCGTGCCAGGACCGGGGACGCCCCGTACCGGGAGGGGTGTCAGTTGTCGGGCGAGCGCAGCACCCGGAGGTGGCCGCGGCGGCCGCCCTCGGTGGACTCGCCCTCGAAGCCGCGGCCCTGACGGGGGGTCTGCGGGCGGGCGGCCTCGCGCACGGCGTTGGCCAGCGCCTCCAGGTCGTCGCTGCTGCGGCGCAGCGGCCCGGCCTCGGCGGCGAGCCGGACGACCTCCCAGCCGCGCGGGGCGGTGAGCCGCTCGGCGTGCTCGGCGCACAGGTCGTAGCAGTGCGGCTCGGCGTAGGTGGCGAGCGGCCCGAGGACGGCGGTGGAGTCCGCGTAGACGTACGTCAGCGTCGCGACGGCCGGCCGGCCGCACGCGGTCCGCGAACAACGACGTACAGAGCTCACGAGGGTGGACGGTACCGCACTCCCCGCCGGGGAGCGAAGACCGCCTGCCCGGAGGGGGTGCCGTGTCGCCCCGCGGGCGCCGGGTCCGCGTATCCGACGCCCCGTGCGATTCCCGGTCGGAGTGGTCCACTTCCGACCGTCCAAGGACTACCCTCGGCAGTGATATGGACAGCTCCGCACCGCAGTCATCGACAGGCCCGGCGCGCCGCCCCCGGCACCGCGACCGGCACGGGCGGGGCCTGCGCGGCCCGCTGGCGCCGCCCCAGGTGCCGATCTCGCTCACCCGCTCCGAACTGTTCGACGACTACGTGCGCGAGTCGGTGGAGCGCCTCGAACGGCGTTGGCCGCAGTTGATCGAGGTGGAGTTCGCCGTCCAGGAGGTGCCGCTGCACGAGCCGGACGGCGCCGACGCCGAGGACGGCGTGCCGCTGGGGCGGGTGTCGCCGGGCCAGCAGGGGCGCAAGAGCCAGATCGTGGTGTACCGGCGGCCGGTGGAGATCCGGGCGAAGACCCGGGAGGACCGCGCGGCGCTGGTGCACGAGATCCTGATCGAACAGGTCGCGGAGCTGCTCGGGCTGTCGCCGGACGCCATCGACCCGCGCTACGACGAGGACTGAGACGGGTCGGGGCCCGCGCCGGGTGTCCGGCGCGGGCCCCGCTCGGCGCGCTCAGCGCAGGACGACGCCCGGGTCCTGGCCGGCCTGCGGGACCTTGACGGTGCTGCGGTCGTCGCGCAGCGCCTGGACGGTGAACATCGGCACGTCCTTGGCCGGCAGGGAGAGCATCCGGGCGGCCATCACCGGGCCGCCGGAGACGGTCTCCACGGTGAGCGCGAAGACGCCGTTCAGCCCGGCGGGCTCGGGCGCCGGGAGGGCGACCGTGCCGCCGGCCGGCAGCTGGACCTCCTTGGTGGCCGGGGTGCCGCCGCCGCTGCCGGCCGAGGCGGTGACCCGGACGGTGGCGGCCTCGCCGCTGGAGGTCAGGTAGAGCGTGGAGGCGCCGGCCCGGTTGTCGGCGACGGTGGCGCGGGCGCCGACCGGGTCGCTGCCGGTCAGCCAGGCCGCGTCGGTCTTGCCGTTGGCCGCCGCCCGGTCGACCCGCAGCCCGGCCACGACCGGGGTGCGGTGCTTGTCGTCGCTGGGCGACAGCCGCAGCCCGGCGACCTCGTCCCGGGTGAGCTTGCCGAGGTCGACGGCGGCCACCATGCCCGCCTTGACGTGGATCGACTCGTTGCCGGCCGGGCTGAACCAGCCGTTCTTGCCGGACAGCTGGATCTTCAGGTCGGCGTCGTCCTCCGGCGGCGCCCAGACCACCAGGCGGGCGGAGGCGGTGTCGGCGGGCAGGCCGGGCATCACCTGGACCGGGGCCGGGGCGTCCGAGGCGGGGACCCAGTCGGCGCCCTTGCCGCCGTCGGCGGCGTGCAGCGCGGCGCCGACCCGCCCGGAGCGCACCACCACGTGCACCGCGAGGTCGGCGACCGCGCCCTTGGTGAGGGTCGACAGCAGGACGGCCTGGGAGCTGCCGGGCGAGACGGTGATCCCGTTGGCGGCGTCGTTGTCGATCAGGCCCTTGTCGCCATACAGCTTGATGTCCACCACCGCGGCGGCGGACTCGGTGTTGACCAGGCTGAGGTAGTCGACCCGGTCGGCGGCGGTGCTGGCCCCGGCGAACCAGAAGCTGGTCGCGGCCGGGGTGCAGGTGAGGCCGGACAGGCCGAGGCCGCGCTGCTCGGTGACCACCGTGGTCTGGGTGACGGTGAAGCCGGGGGCGAGGGCGCCGGTGGCGACGGCCCCGGTGCCGGGCGCGGCGTCGCCGTTGGCGGCCGGGCCGGTGGCCGGGGTGCCGGGCTTGGGCACGGTCAGCCGG